>JAATFK010000437.1 GCA_015655225.1 Solirubrobacterales bacterium
GCGGCCTCGGCGCGGCAGCGTGCGTGATCGTCATCGACGAGGGCGTCGGCGGGGAAGCCGGCCTCCTCCGCCTTCGCGAACGTCGAGTAGTCGGCCAGGTGCAGCTCCCGCAGTCTCAGCCCCCACATCGGCAGGCGGACGAGCCGCACCTCGGCGACGGTCGTCAGCTCCTCCGCGCGGATCAGCTCAGCCCAGGCGCCGTCGGTCGTGAGGCTGACGTATTGGGTCGCACCCTCCCCCGCCCCGTTCCAGCGCTGGGCGGCGCTGTTCGCGCGCGTCCAGAGCGGCGTGTCGTAGTTGCTCCAGCGGTAGGCGATGCCGTCGAACGTCGTGCTGGCCGGCTCAGGAGCCATGCTGGGCGCGCCCTGCCCGAGCCAGCGCCATCACGTCCTGCTCCCGCGCCGGATCGGCGAGGGCGGCGAGCGGCGTGACGCCGCCGAGCGCGCGACGCGGCCGTTCGAACCAGGCGAGGACGCCCTCGGGCGTCCAGCCGCGACGCAGTAGCTCGACCAGGCGGGCGATCAGCAGCAGCCGGCCGCTCGGCGCGACCGGCTCGTCGCTCGCGAGCGTCCGCTGGATCGAGCGGTCCGACGTGCCGAGCAGGATGCCCAGTTCTCTGCGGGTGACGTGCGGCAGCGCCGCCTCCAGCCCGCCGATCAGCGCCCGGGCGTCGTCCTCGCCCGGCACGTGCTGGTCGAGCGCGTCGCGCACGACGTGGCGGATCGCCTCCAGCCGCAGCAGCGTCTCCTGGTAGGAGTCCATCAGCCGATCCGGGTCGTGGCCGAGGACGCTGCGGACGATCGCCAGCAGGTCGCCGCGGATCTCGGCGACGTGCTCGGGCGGCAAGCTCGGCGGGACGGCGTGGTCGATCGCCTCCGAGAGCCGCAGGACGGTCTCCGACCAGCGTTCGAGGACGTCGCTCGACACGATCGGCGCCTCGTCGATCGCCGTGCGCACGCTCCGCACCCAGCCGTCGACGACGTCGTTGAACGTCTCCAGGTTGTCGCGCTCCGCTGTTGCCGACACCGCTGCTCCTTCCCGGTCGCCTGTCGGAATCATGTCGCGTCCACCCGACAGGATAGCGACACCGTGGCGGCCGGGTGCCGTCAGTCGCGCGGCGCCGGCGGCCCCGGCGGGTCGACGATGTCGCGGCCGGTCGGCCGCAGCTCGTCGTCGAGCTCGAGCTGCCAGTAGTAGCGCGTGAACGTCCGGTTCGCCTGGAACTCGCCGACGTGCGGCTCGATCCGCTCGCCGTTCGCCATCCGCGAAATCAGCTCGGGGTAGGTGCGGCCGGGCAGGGCGGCGTACATCGGCGCCGGGAACGCGCCGCCGAAGCGCGTGTTGACGTCCGTGATCCCGAGCCCGAGCTCGCGGTCGCGGAACGCCTGCACGGTGCACGGCCCGCGCACGCCGAGCGTCTCGACGACGCGGCGGCCGAGCTCGATCAGCTCCTTGTCGGCGATCACGGTGCCCTTGATCGACTCGCCGCCGCGCGACTCGAGCATCGTCCGGGGGATCGCGTTGAGGCAGCGGCCGTCGAGGTCGGAGAGCAGGTCGATCGAGAACTCGGGACCGTCCATCGCGCGCTGGATCATCGTCGGCTCCTTCACGTAGCGGACGAAGAAGGCGGCCTCCTCGGCGTCGGCGGCGAGGTGGATCGAGCGCGCGCCGGAGCCCTGGCGCGGCTTCACCATCACCGGGTAGGAGGACGGCTCCTCGCCCGAGCCCGGCAGCACGGTCGGCGGCGACGGCAGCCCGTGCGACTCCAGCAGCAGGTGCGCCTCGTACTTGTCGTAGGTCGCGCGGGCGACGTCGGGATCGGGCGTGAAGGCGGGCAGCAGCCCGTCGGCGCGCGCCTGCGCGAGCACCTCGATGTCGAGGTCCGTGAGCGGCACGACCGCGCCGACGTCGTAGCGCTCGCAGACCTCCGCGAGCGCCGCGACGTAGCCGGGGTCGTCGATCCGCGGCGGCGCGAAGCGGTGCGTCGCGGCGTACTGCGCAGGCGCGAGCGGGCTTGGGTCGGCCGCGATCACGGTCGTGTGCTGTGCGAACGCGGAGACGATGTCGTAGCGCTTGCCGACGCCAGTGAGCAGCACGGCCTTCGGCATGCGAGTTCCACGACGGCCCGCGGCACCGCCGGCGCCCGGGGAACTCGCGGTATCCATCATGCCGTCCATCCCCCCGTCTCGCCTCTGTAGAGCCCGTCGCCCTTGACCACCAGGCGCCAGGTGCGCGCGAGGATCCGCAGGTCGAGCCGCAGCGAGCGGTGCTCGACATACCAGAGGTCCAGCTCGATCCGCTCCGACCACGGCAGCGACGCGCGGCCGTTGATCTGCGCCCAGCCGGTGATCCCGGGCTTCACCTTCAGCCGCCCGAGCTGGCGCTCGGTGTACTGGTCGACCTGCACCTGCACGGTCGGCCGCGGCCCGACGATCGCCATCTCGCCGCGCAGCACGTTCCAGAGGTTCGGCAGCTCGTCGAGCGACGTGCGCCGCAGGAACGCGCCCATCCGCGTGATGCGGTCGTCGCCCTGCTGGATCGCGAGGCCGGCGCCGGTGAACTCGGCGCCTCTCACCATCGTGCGCAGCTTGTAGATCTCGAACGGGACGCCGTCCTTGCCGACGCGCGTCTGGCGGTAGATCGGGTGGCCGGGCGACTCGAGCCGGATCAGCAGCGCGGCGACCGCGACGAGCGGCGCGCCGACCAGCGTCCCGAGCCCGCCCAGCACCACGTCGAGGGCGCGGCTCGGGTTCATCGCGTGCCCTCGGCTGGCTCCCAGCCGGCCTCGGTGCCGTGCCGCCACCAGTCGTAGAGGCCGGCCGCGAGCGCCGCGCTCGTGAGGACGTAGTAGCGCGCCACCAGCAGGATCCGCCACGGCACCCAGCGCGCCAGCGCGGCCGCCAGCAGCACGAGCAGCTGGATGATCACGGCCGCGTCGTAGACCCAGCCGCGGCCCCACAGCTCGAAGCTCGTCAGCAGGACGATCACGTGGAGGAACGGCGAGGCGTAGCGCAGCACGCGGTGGGAGAAGATCATCAGCGCGTAGAGCGGGCCGTAGCCCTTCGGCGAGAGCATCCCGCCGCGCACCACGATCGGCCAGCCGTGGCTCATCATCCGCCGTCTGCGGGCGAAC
>JAATFK010000418.1 GCA_015655225.1 Solirubrobacterales bacterium
CGATTCCGATCGCCGGGCCGGCGGGGATCGAGAAGGGCACGACCGACTTGAGGAAGCTGTCGGGGCGCCACGGCCCGCTGCTCGGCGCGAGCGCGAGGAAGAAGGCGGGGATGCCGATCGTCACCGCCGAGGTGAGCGTGAACTGGCGCGGCAGCAGCGGGAAGATCCCGGTCGTCAGCGCGACGGTGATCAGCAGGAAGGCGGTCAGCGTCGCCTTCGTCACGAACAGCCGCGCGACGCGCTGGATGTTGCGCAGGATCTGGCGGCCCTCGTCGACCATCCGGGGCACCTCCGCGAAGTCGCCGCTGACGAGCACGAGGTCGGCGACGCTGCGCGCCATCTGCGTCCCGCTCCCCTGCGCGATCGCGAGCCGCGCCTCCTTCAGCGCCGGCACGTCGTTGACGCCGTCGCCGAGCATCGCGACGTACGCGCCGTCCTCTGCCAGCACGCGCACGACGCGCGCCTTGTCCTCCGGCGAGATCCGCCCGACCGCCGCCGCGCCCCGGACCGCGCGCAGCAGCTCCGCGTCGTCGGCCGGCAGGGCCGTGCCGTCGAGCGCCGCCGCCCCGCTCTCGGCGCCCGCGACGCCGGCGTCGCGGGCGATCGCCCCGACGGTCGCGGGCGCGTCGCCGGAGAGGACCTTGAGGGCGACCTCCTCGGCCTCGAAGAACGCGACCGTCCGCTCGGTGTCGTGGCGCAGCCGCTCCGCCAGCACGACGATCCCCAGCGGGGTCATCCCCTCGGGCAGCGGCGCGTCGGGCGCCGCTAAAGGCAGCGGGCCGCTCGCCCGCGCGATCGCCAGCACGCGCCGGCCCTCGGACGCCTCGGCGGCGGCCCGCTCGGCGAGCGCGGGCGCGCCGCCCAGCAGCGCCTCGGGCGCGCCGAGCACGAGCCGCTCGTCGCCGCCCGCGAACGCGAGCGCGCTCCAGCGCCGCCGGGAGGAGAACGGGACCGTCGCGACGACCTCCTCCGGGGCGACCTCGGCGAGCTTTGCGTCGAAGACCGCCTGGAGCGTCGCGTTGCGCGCGTCGGTGCTCGCGGCGTAGCGGGCGAACGCCGCGGCGAGCGCGTCGGGGGTGACGCCCTCTCCCTCCACGAGCGTCACGACGCGCAGCGAGGCCTCCGTCAGCGTCCCCGTCTTGTCGGTGCAGAGCACGCTCACGGACGCGAGCGACTCGATCGCGTTGAGCTGCTGCGCGAGGACGCCGCGGCGTGCGATCTTCGCCGCCGAGACGGCCGCCGCGAGGCTCACGAGCAGCACCAGCCCCTCGGGCACGAGGTTCACGATCGCGGCCGTCAGCGTCTCCACGTTGTGTGCCCGCGTGCCGTGGCGCAGCGCGAGCGAGACGCCCAGCGCGATCCCGAGCGGGACGATGAAGACGACGAGCCACAGCAGCAGCCGGTCCATCGCGCGCTCCAGCGGGGAGCGGGGATGGCGGAACGCGCGCGCGGTGTGGGTCAGCCGCTCCGCTCTGCTGTCCTCGCCGACCGCGGTCGCAACGAAGTCGCCGGCGCCCTCGACCACGAACGAGCCCGACCAGACCGGGTCCCCCACGCCCCGTCCGACAGCCTCCGACTCGCCCGTCAGGTTCGACTCGTCGAGCGTCAGCCCGGACGCCGTCGCGAGCGTCCCGTCGGCGACGACCTGGTCGCCGCCCTGGACGCGCACGAGGTCGTCCACGAGCACGTCGGCGAGCGGGACGCGGGAGGCGACGCCGTCGCGCACGACCGTCGCCTGCGGCGCGACGAGCGCCGCGAGCTTGTCGAGCGTCCGCTTCGCGCGCACCTCCTGCGCGATCCCGATCGCCGTGTTGGCGATCACGACGCCGAGGAAGAGCGCGTCCTTCGCGTCGCCGAAGAGGAGCGTCGCGACCGCGAAGCCGACGAGGATCGCGTTGAAGACGGTGAGCGTGTTGGCGAGGACGATGCTGCGGTAGGAGCGGCTCGTCGGCGGCCGCGGGAGCGGACCGCGGGCCTTCAGGCGGCGCTCCGCCTCGGCCGCCGAGAGGCCTGTCGCGACCGGCACGTCCTGGGCGGAGGCGCTCACGCGCCGAGCATGCCAGACGGGGAAGCCGGATCGTCACGGGTGGCGCGCGAGCGGGCGGCTACGATCCGCGCCATGACGCTCGACGCGCAACGGCTGAGGCGAATCCTCGAGGTCGGGCGGGCGGTCGTCGCCGAGCTGGACCTGGAGACGGTCCTCGAACGCGTCCTTGCTGAGGCCCGCGACCTGACCGGCGCCCGCTACGCGGCGCTCGGGATCCTCGACGACGAGCGGCGCGAGCTGGAGCGCTTCCTCACGCTCGGCTTCGACGAGGCGACGCGGCGGACGGTCGGCGAGCTGCCGCGCGGGCGCGGCGTCCTCGGCGTGCTGATCTCCGACCCCCAGCCGCTGCGGCTCGCCGACGTCGGCGAGCACCCGCGCTCCTACGGCTTCCCGCTCGGCCATCCCCCGATGCGGACCTTCCTCGGCGTCCCCGTCGTCGTGCGCGGCGAGAGCTACGGCAACCTCTACCTGACCGAGAAGGCGGGCGGCGCGCAGTTCGACGCCGACGACGAGGAGGCGATCGGGCTGCTCGCCGTCTGGGCCGGGATCGCGATCGCGAACGCGCGGGCATATCACGGCGAGCACGACCGCCGCCGCGAGCTGGAGCAGGCGGTCCGCGCGCTCGAGGCGACGACCGCGATCGCCCGTGCGGTCGGCGGCGAGACCGACCTCGACCGCGTGCTGGAGCTGATCGTCAAGCGCGCGCGGGCGCTCGTCGACGCACGCGGCCTGCTGATCCTGCTGCGGGAGGGGAGCGAGCTGCGCGTCGTCTCGATCGCCGGCCAGCTCGACGACGACCTGCTGCACCAGCGGGTGCCGCTGGAGGGCTCGGTCAGCGGCCACGTGATGGCGACCCAGCGGGTCGAGCGGCTCGCGAACGTGCGCGACGAGCTGCGCTTCGCGCTCGCCGACCAGGTCGACGCGAACGCCGGCCTGTTCGTCCCGCTCGTCTACCGCGGCCGCTCGCTCGGGGTCCTCAACGCGTTCGACCGCGGCGGCGGCACCGGCTTCACGCCCGAGGACGAGCGGCTGCTGGAGAGCTTCGCGGCGAGCGCGGCGACCGCGGTGGCCACCGCCCAGACGGTCGCGAGCGAGGGGCTGCGGCGCTCGATCGAGGCCTCCGAGCGCGAGCGGCAGCGGTGGGCGCGCGAGCTGCACGACGAGACGCTGCAGGAGCTCGCCGGCCTGCGCGTGCTGCTGTCGGGCGCGCGCCGCAGCGACGACCTCGACGCCGTCCACGGCGCGCTCGACGGCGCGCTGGAGCAGATCGCCACCGAGATCACGGGGCTGCGGCGGCTGATCAGCGACCTGCGCCCGGCGGCGCTCGACACGTTCGGGATCAAGTCGGCGGTCGAGGGGCTGGCCGAGCGCGTCGCGGCGACCTCGGGGCTGGAGGTGGAGCTGGAGATCGAGCTGGCCTACGAGTCGGGCGACAGCGCCACCCGCCCCGACACCGCGACGGAGGATGCGCTCTACCGGCTCGTGCAGGAGGGGCTCGGGAACGTCGTCAAGCACGCCGAGGCGACGCGCGTGACGGTCGCCCTGACGGAGGGCGACGGCGCGATCGCGCTGACGCTGCACGACGACGGGCGCGGCTTCGACCCGTACGCGCCGTCGGAGGGCTTCGGGCTGCTGGGGATGCGCGAGCGGGCGACGCTCGTCGGCGGCGAGCTGACGGTCGAGTCGGCGCCCGGCGCGGGCACGACGATCCGCGCGACCGTGCCGGTGCGGCCGGCCTCGGCCGCCTAGGCCGCCGCGGCCTAGGCGGCGGCCGCGCGCGGGATCTCGGCGCGGTCGGCGAGGTACGGCGCGAGGTGGCGCGCGGCGATCTTCTGCGGCGGCCACCAGGGGCACTCGCGCGAGGCCGAGGAGGTGACGCTCTGGCCGCCCGCGAGCGTCGCGCGCAGGTAGAGCGGCGCCTCGCCGGTGAAGAGGATCGCCCGCAGCAGCGGGCGCGTCGTGGCGGTGGCGGTGCCGCGCTCGGCGCCGATCGCGGCGGCGACCGCGTCGGCCTGCTGCGTCGCGATCCCGCCCTGCTTGATCGGGAACGTCGTCGCGTCGCCGATCGCGTAGACGGAGTCGAGGCCCGGCACGTGGCCGTGCTCGTCGGCGAAGACGAAGCCGTCGGGGTCGCACGGGAGGCCGTCGATCCCGGGGCCGATCAGGCGCGGCAGCGCGACCACCTCGTCGAACGGGACGCGGCGGTCGCCGGGCGCGAGCACGAGCGCCCGCGGCTCCTCCTCGCGCACGTAGCTGCTCGTCTCGACCGTGATCCCGGCCGCGCGCAGCAGCTCGGCGACGGCCGCGCTGCCGGCGCCCGTGAACGCCGCCAGCGGCGTGTCCTCCGGCGTCACGAGCGTCAGCGCGAGGTCCTCGACGCCGACCTCCCTGGCGCGCGCGGCGGTCATCAGCGCCAGCTCGTAGAGCGGCAGCGCCCAGCCGGCGCCGGGCGGGACGACGAACGCGATCCGCCGCGTCGCGCCGGCCTCGACGTCGCGCAGGAGCCAGCGGAGGTCGTCGGCGCGGTCGGCGGTGAAGACGTGCGCGGTCTGGAGCGAGCGGCGCGCGCGGGCGCCGGTGGCGACGACGAGCGCGTCGTAGGCGATCCGCTCGCCGCTGCCGGTGACGACGCGATGGCGGTCCGGCTCGACCTTCGCGAGCGTGTCGGGCAGCAGGCGGGCGCCGGCGTCGGCGCAGATCTCGGCGAGCGCGTAGCGCCGCGCCGGCGGGCGGCCGAACGGCTCGGTGACGGCCAGCGGCCGGTAGGTCAGGTGCTCGCCGGAGGCGAGGACGGTGACGTCGAGCGGCGTTGCGCGCGGGCGGGAGCCGAGCGCGAGCAGCGTCTCGATCGCGGCGACGCCGCCGCCGGCGATCACGATGCGCAGTGGGTTGATTGCGGCGATGTCGGTCATGCGGAGCAGCGTATGGCGGGTCGCGTCCCCTGCCATCGGGACGGGCTGCCCGCTCGGCGCGCGGGGAACTACGGAGGCGGCTCCGTGCTCGGCGCCGTGTCGCCGCCGTGGCGCGCGGACTATCGTCCGGTGGATGGAGGCATCCACCGAGACGGCGGCGATCCGCGTCGTGATCGCCGACGACCACGCCGTCGTGCGAACCGGGCTGCGGATGGTGCTCGACGCGGCCGACGGCGTCGAGGTCGTCGCCGAGGCCGGCGACGTGCCGAGCGCCTGGCGGGCGCTGCTGGTCCACCACCCCGACGTGCTCGTGCTCGACCTCAACATGCCGGGCGAGCCGAGCCTGGAGGCGATCCCGCGGTTCGTCCGCGACGCGCCCGAGACCGCGATCGTCGTGCTGACGATGCAGCAGGAGCCGGCGTTTGCGCGCGAGGCGCTGCGCGCCGGCGCGCGCGGCTACGTGCTGAAGGAGTCGGCCGACAGCGAGCTGGTCGCGGCGGTGCGGATGGCGACGGAGGGCCGCACCTACCTGAACCCCGAGCTGGGCGCGCGGATGGCGGCCGAGCCGCCGCCGAGCGGCCCACCCGACGACCTCACCCCGCGCGAGCTGGAGGTGCTGCGGCTGATCGCGCTCGGCCACACGAACGGCGACATCGCCGGCCAGCTCTTCCTCAGCGTCCGCACGGTCGAGTCGCACCGCTCCCACATCCAGCAGAAGGTCCGGCGCTCCTCCCGCGCCGAGCTGGTCCGCTACGCGTTCGAGCACGGGCTGATCGACGCCGGCAGCGCGACCGGCTAGGCGGTTCTTAGGGAACTCTCCGGGTCACGCTGTATCACGTAGGGATGCAGCGTCCCCGCCTGCCGCTCCAGCTCGCCGCGACCGCCACGATCGTGGTCGCCGCGGGCGGGACCGTGGCGCTCGTGCATGCGCGGGGCGGTGGCCGGGCCACGGTCACCGCCACCCAGGCCTCGGCGGTCGTGACGACGGCGCGACCGGCGTCACAGGCGACGGCGGCGAAGGCGAAGCCAGCGCCCGCGAAGCCGAAGGCGAAGAAGCCGAAGCCGGCGCCCGTCACCCCCACCGCCTCCGACCTCACGCGGGCGACGAAGTGGATCGCCACCCGCAAGGGGCACACCTCCTACGCGGTCGTCGACAGCGCCGGGCACCTGCACGGCGTTCGGGTGCACGACCGCTTCCACTCGGCCAGCCTGATCAAGGTGATGCTGCTGACGACCTACCTGCGCCGCCTCGACGCCGAGCACAAGCCGCTCACCGGCGACGCCCGCGACACGCTCGACGCGATGATCCACGTCTCCGACAACGACGCCGCCTCGGACGTCTTCGGGATCGTCGGGGAGAGCGGGCTGAGCGCTCTGGCGCGGCGCGTCGGCATGACGGACTTCTCCCCGAACCCCGCCTGGGGCCTCTCGGAGATCTCGGCGGCCGACCAGGCGCGGCTCTTCTGGCAGCTCGACGCGCTGCTGCCGAAGCAGTTCCGCGTCTACGCGCGGCACCTGCTGAGCGGGATCGAGGCCGATCAGAGCTGGGGGATTCCCGCCGCCGGCCGGCGCGCCGGCTTCCGCGTCCTCTTCAAGGGCGGCTGGCTGTGGAACATCGTCAACCAGGGCGCGCGGCTGGAGCGCTCCGGCCGGACCTTCTCGCTCGCGGTGCTGACCGACGGCAACCCGTCGATGCCCTACGGCGAGCACACGCTCGAGGGCGTGACCGAGCGGCTCGCCGACGGCTGAGCCGACGTGCGCGCCGGCTCAGAGGAGGTGGCGCAGGCGCCAGCCGAACGACGGCTTGCCGAGCCCGTCGCGGGCGACCGCCACGCTGCTGCCGCCGCCGGCACGCAGCGTCGCGACGGTCGAGCGCGCGGCCAGCTCGCGGCCGACCGGCGTCCTCGTGAGCGTGAGCGGGACGCGCAGGCCGCCCCAGCCGATCGTCCTGATCGCCCGCGTGGTGACGATCGGCGTCGCGAGGCCGTCGGAGCGGGTCGCGCGCAGGACCGTCCGGCCGGCCGGGATCAGCGTCGCCGTGTGGATCGAGGCGGCGACCGAGTCGCCGAGCCGCTGGGCGCTCGCGAGCGCCGCCGGGATCAGCTCGCCGTCGCGCTGGCCGAGCACCGCGCCGACGACCAGCAGGTGCCGGCCGCCGACCACGACCCGCTTGGCGAACAGCAGGCAGCCGCCGGCGGCGCTGTCGGAGCCGGTCTTGATCCCGACGTAGCCGGCGTGGCCGACGAGCCCGTTGAAGTTCAGCACGGTCCCGACGACCGGGATCTCCGCCGACGGCAGCGCCACGATCTGCGCGAACGCCGGGATTCTCATCGCGGCGACGCCGAGGCGCACCTGGTCGGCGGCGGTCGAGACGGTGGTGGCGGTGAAGCCGCTCGGGTCGGTGTAGGTCGTCGAGCGCATGCCGAGCTTCAGCGCGGTCTCGTTCATCTGCCGCAGGAACGCGTCCATCCCGCCGGGGCTGTGGCGCGCCAGCAGCGCGGCGACGTTGTTGGCGGAGGGCAGCAGCAGCGCCTCCAGTGCCTCGCGCTCGGTGAGCCGCTCGCCGGCTCTGACGCCGACGACCGACTCGCCGTGGGCGAGGCGGTCGCGCTCGTCCGCGACGTCGGCCTTCGTCAGCCGCAGGGTGAAGCCGTCCTGGCCGGCGGCGAGCGGGTGCGCGCGCAGCGTCAGGTAGGCGGTCATCACCTTCGCGACGCTCGCGATCGGGACCGGCGCCCCGGCGCCGTGGACGCCCATTCCGCCGAGCCCCTCGACCAGCTCTGCCGCCTCGCCGGACGCGGGCCAGGCAAGTCTCGGCGCGGGGCCGGGCACGCGCAGGACCGCCGCCACGTTCCGCGTCACGGCGATCTGCGGCGCCTTCACCGCGCCGGCGCGCAGCAGCACGACGACGACCACCGCGACCACCAGCAGGAACGCCAGCAGCGCGATGCGCTGGCGCCGCCCGCGCCCCCCACGTCTTCGCGTCGCCGTCACCGCGAGGGGATCCTACGGAGGCGACCTGCGATCTGGATAAGAGGCACGACCGACACCGTGACGGCCGCTCCGGACGGGCTCGTCATGGGTTCAGGGGACCGATGACGCAGCTGACGCCCACACGCCACGTCCGCACGCCGCGCACGCGCCGCGGCCGTCTGCTGCTCGCGCTCGCGGCCCTGCTCGCGCTGGCGGCGGTCGGCTGGCTCGTGCTGCGGCCCAGCTCCGCCGGGGAGGTGCTGAGCTTCCACTCGCGCCCCGACCTCCATCCGCCGGCGGTCGAGGTCGCGAAGACGAGCGCCGGCCTCGCGCCGGGCGACATCTTCCTGGCGGCGAAGGACGGGCCCGGCCAGTCGGGGCCGATGATCCTCAGCCCCGAGGGGAAGCTGCTGTGGTTCCACCCGCTGCCGTCGAGCCTCGTCGCGTTCGACTTCCGCACCCAGACCTACGAGGGCAAGCCGGTGCTGACGTGGTGGCAGGGCCAGGTCGTCGACGGCCACGGGCAGGGCGAGGACGTGATCGCCGACAGCCATTACCACGTGATCGCGCGCGTCCACGCCGGCGACGGCGAGAGCGCCGACCTGCACGAGTTCCAGCTGACCTCGCGCGGGACCGCGCTGATCACCGCCTACCACCGCGTCCACCGCGACCTCTCGCCGTGGGGCGGCGCGAAGGACGGGATCGTCCAGGACTCGATCGTGCAGGAGATCGACGTGAAGACCGGGCGCGTCGTGTGGGAGTGGCACAGCCTCGACCACGTCCCGCTGAGCGAGTCGCAGCGCAAGGCGCCGAGCGACCCCGCCTCGCCGTGGGACTACTTCCACGTCAACGCGATCAGCGAGGACGCGCAGGGCAACCTGCTGCTCTCGGCGCGCAACACGAGCACGCTCTACAAGGTCGACAAGGCGACCGGCGCGGTCGCCTGGCGCCTCGGCGGCAAGGACAGCTCGTTCTCGCTCCCGCCCGACGCGCGCTTCGTCTCCCAGCACGACGCCCGCTGGGCGCCCGGCGGCGACGTCACGCTGTTCGACAACGCGGCGCCGCCGACGACCGCGCTGCGCACGCGCGGGCTGCGGCTCCACCTCGACCTCGCGACGCACCAGGCGACGCTCGTGCAGCAGTACGAGCGGCCGCAGACGTTCGTCTCCGACGCGCAGGGCAGCGTCGAGCTGATGCCCGGCGGCGACGTGTTCGTGGGCTGGGGCGGCTCCTCGCCCTGGTTCACGGAGTTCTCGGCCGACGGGACGGTCCGCTTCGACGGCCGCTTCGTCGCCTCCGGCGTCCACTCCTACCGTTCCTACAAGCTGCCATGGAGCGGTCGGCCGACCGACGCACCGGCGCTTGCCGTGAGACGGGCGAGACACGAGACGACGGTCGCGTACGCGAGCTGGAACGGGGCGACCGCGATCGCCCGCTGGCGCATCCTCGCCGGACCGCGCGCCGACCACCTCCACGCGGTCGCGAGGAAGGACTGGCGCGGCTTCGAGACGGGGGTGCGCTTCGCCGGGCGGCCGGCGTACGTCGAGGCGGTCGCGCTCGACGCGGCCGGGAAGGTGCTCGGAAGGTCGGCGGCGCGGCGGGTGGGGTAGCGTCACGCGACGTGCGCGGCGGAGGCGCTCGCTGGCGCCTGCGCGCGCGTGCCGCGTCCGCCGATCCGCCGCAGCGCCACCAGCCCGACGGCCGCGACGAAGAACGCCGTCAGCGCGCCGACGCCGAGGCCGGCGCGGGCGCCGGCGGCCGCCATCACCCAGCCGATCACGGGGCCGCCGATCGGCGTCGAGCCCTGGAAGGCGACGAACCAGAGCGCCATCACGCGGCCGCGCATCGAGGGGTCGGCGCCGAGCTGGAGCGTCGCGTTGCCGGTCGACATGAAGCTGATGCTGGCCCAGCCGACGAACGCCAGCGCGACCAGCTCGAGCGCCAGGCTCGGCGCGAGCGCGGCCAGCAGCAGCGCGACGCCGAACGCCCCGGCCGCCGCGATCAGCGGCCACAGGCCGGTGCGCCCGCGGGCCGCCACCAGCAGCCCGCCGGCGACTGCGCCGACGCCCATCGCGGCGGTCATGAAGCCGAAGCCGGCGGCGCCGCTGTGGAGCGCCTGCTTCGCCATCACCGGGAGCGAGACCTGGAACTCGTAGGCGAGGCAGCCGGCGAGCGCCATCATCAGCAGCGGGACGCCGAGCGTCGGGGTCGCGAGCACGTAGCGCAGCCCTTCGCGCAGCTGGCCCTTCTCGCGGCCGGTCGGCTTCGAGGGCTTCAGCTGGCTTCTGTCGAGCCGCGTCAGCGACGTGACGACCGCGACGAAGCTGGCGGCGTTCACGAGGAAGCAGACGCCGTCGCCGACCGTCGCGATCAGGATCCCGGCGACCGCCGGCCCGACCGAGCGCGCGACGTTCACGAGCACCGAGTTGAGCGTGACCGCGTTGCGCAGGTTCTCGGGCCCGACCATCTCCAGCACGAACGACTGCCGCGCCGGGTTCTCGAAGGCGTTGTTCAGCCCCAGCAGCGCGGCGAGCGCGCCGATCTCCCACATCTTCACCGCGCCGAGGACGGTCAGCAGCCCGAGCGCGAGCGCCTGCACGCCCATCGCCGCCTGGAGGACCAC
>JAATFK010000693.1 GCA_015655225.1 Solirubrobacterales bacterium
ACTACGCGACGTCATGAACCGGCTCGAAGGCAAGGTCTGCGTCGTCACGGGCGCCTCCGGCGGGATCGGCCGCGCCGCGGTCGAGCTGCTGCGGAGCGAGGGCGCGGTCGTCGCCGGCGTCGACCTGTCGCCCGGCGCGCCCGGCGACCTCTCGCTCGTCGCCGACGTGACGAGCGAGCAGGAGGTCGGCGGCCTCTACGCGCAGGTGCGCGACCGGCTCGGCCGGATCGACGTGCTGTTCAACAACGCCGGCATCTCGCCGCCCGCCGACGCCTCCGTGCTCGACACCAAGCTGGAGGTGTGGGAGCACGTGCAGCGGACCAACCTGCGCAGCGTCTTCCTCTGCTGCAAGCACGGCATCCCGCACCTGCTGGAAGGCGGGGGAGGGTCGGTCATCAACACCGCTTCGTTCGTCGCGACGATGGGCGCCGCCACCTCGCAGATCTCCTACACCGCGTCGAAGGGCGGCGTCCTCGCGCTCACCCGCGAGCTGGGCGTCGAGTTCGCGCGCCAGGGCGTGCGCGTGAATGCGCTCTGCCCGGGGCCGGTCGACACGCCGCTGCTGCGGGAGCTGTACGCGAACGACCCGGAGGCCGCCGCGCGCCGGCTCGTGCACCTGCCGATGGGCCGCTTCGCCCGCGCCGAGGAGATCGCGCAGAGCGTCGTCTTCCTCGCGAGCGACGAGTCGAGCTACATCACCGCCGCCACGTTCATGGTCGACGGCGGCCTCAGCGGCGCCTACACGACGCCCCTCTAACGGCGCGCCGCGTCCCTGTCGGCGCCCCCAATACACTCAGAGCAGATGTCCGAACTGGAGTCGAGGACCCGCTACGACGCCGCCGAGGTCGAGCCCCGCATCCTGCGCGCCTGGCTCGACTCGGGGCTCTTCCACCCCGAGCCGGAGGGCTCGCCGGAGGAGAACTACTCGATCGCGGTCCCGCCCCCGAACGTCACCGGCGTGCTCCACATGGGCCACGCGCTGAACGGCTCGATCCAGGACGCGCTGGCGCGCTCGCACCGCGCGCGGGGGCAGCGGACGAAGTGGATCCTCGGCACCGACCACGCCGGCATCGCGACGCAGAAGCAGGTCGAGAGACGGCTCGTCAGCGAGGGCACGACGCGCGCCGAGGTCGGCCGCGAGGCGTTCGTCGAGCGCGTCTGGGAGTGGCGCGAGCAGTACGGCAGCTCGATCGTCGAGCAGTTCAAGCGCCTCGGCGCCTCGCTCGACTACGACGACGAGCGCTTCACGCTCGACGAGCGCTACGCGACAGCGGTGCAGAAGGTCTTCGTCGACCTCCACGCGAAGGGCTACATCTACCGCGACCTCTACATGGTCAACTGGGATCCCGGCAGCGGCTCGGCGATCTCCGACCTCGAGGTCGAGGAGCGCGAGGTGGTCGACACCCTCACCTACGTCGCCTACCCGCTCGCGAGCGGCGAGGGCACGATCACGGTCGCGACCGTGCGCCCCGAGACGATGCTGGCCGACACCGCGATCGCGGTCAACCCGAACGACGAGCGCTACGCCGCGCTGGTCGGTCAGGAGGCGATCCTGCCGCTCGTCGGCCGCCGCCTGCCGATCATCGCCGACGACTACGTGAAGCCCGAGTTCGGCACCGGCGCGCTCAAGATCACGCCCGGCCACGACCCCAACGACTTCGAGATCGGCCGCCGCCACGGCCTGCAGGAGCTGTCCGTGATCGGCGAGGACGGCCGCATGACCGCCGACGCGGGCGAGCGCTTCGCCGGACTGACGGTGATGGAGGCGCGCGACGCGGTCGTCGCCGCGCTGCGCGCCGAGGGCCAGCTCGAGCGGGAGGAGGAGTACCCGCACGTCGTGCCGTTCTCGCACCGCTCGGGCGAGCGGATCGAGCCGCTGATCTCGCTCCAGTGGTTCATGCGGATGGACGAGCTGGCGCAGCCCGCGATCGACGTGGTCAGAGACGGGCGCGTGAAGCTCCACCCCGAGCGCTGGACACGGGTCTATCTCGACTGGATGGAGAACATCCGGCCGTGGTGCATCTCGCGCCAGCTGTGGTGGGGTCATCAGATCCCGGTCTGGTATCGCGGGGATGAGACCTACGTCGGCATGACCGCGCCCGAGGGGGACGGCTGGGAGCGCGACCCCGACGTCCTCGACACCTGGTTCTCCTCTGCGCTGTGGCCGTTCGCGACGCTCGGCTGGCCCGAGGAGACGCCCGAGCTGGCGGCGTTCTACCCGACCGACGTGCTCTCGACCGCGCGCGACATCCTCTTCCTCTGGGTCGCGCGCATGATCATGATGGGGATGGAGTTCGTCGGCGACATCCCGTTCGCCGACGTCTACATCCACTCGGTGATTCAGGCGCCCGACGGCCGCCGCATGTCGAAGTCGCTCGGCACCGGGATCGACCCGCTCGACGAGATCGACAGACACGGCGCCGACGGCGTCCGCTTCG
>JAATFK010000489.1 GCA_015655225.1 Solirubrobacterales bacterium
CACCGTGGCTCTCGACGTCACCGACCCGGCCGGCGCGCAGACCGCGGTGCAGGCCGCCGTCGCACGGTTCGGCCGCCTCGACGTGGTCGTCAACAACGCCGGCTACGGGCAGTTCGGCCTGGTAGAGGAGCTGAGCGAGGCCGACGCCCGCGACCAGATCGAGACGAACCTCTTCGGCGCCCTCTGGATCACCCAGGCGGCGCTCCCGTTCCTGCGCGAGCAGGGCTCCGGGCACATCATCCAGGTCTCCTCGATCGGCGGCATCAGCGCCTTCCCGAACGTCGGCATGTACCACGCCTCGAAGTGGGCGCTGGAGGGCCTCAGCCAGTCGCTCGCGCAGGAGGTCGCCGGCTTCGGCATCCACGTGACGCTGGTCGAGCCGGGCGGCTTCTCGACCGACTGGGGCGGCGCCTCGGCCCGCAGAGCCGAGCCGCTCCCCGCCTACGCGGAGTTCCATGCCCAGGCCGCCGAGGCGCGCAGAGCGCGCATCGGCAGCCCCGGCGACCCGGTCGCGACGCGCGCCGCGATCCTCGCGATCGTCGACGCCGAAAGACCCCCGCTGCGGATCTTCTTCGGCACCGCGCCGCTCGGGATCGCGACGAGAGACTACGAGTCGCGGCTCGCCCTCTGGCGCGAATGGGAGCCGGTCTCGATCGCCGCCCAGGGGGACTGAGCGACCGCCCGTCGTCCGGCTCCTCAGAAGAGCCGGGCGACCGCCGCCTCGCCCGCCACCGGCGCGCCGAGCGGCGCCTCCAGCGACAGCAGCTTGCGCTTGCGCTCCAGGCCGCCGGCGTAGCCGGTCAGTCTGCCGCCCGCCCCGACGACGCGGTGGCACGGGACGATCACGCTCAGCGGGTTGTGGCCGACCGCCGAGCCGACGGCGCGCGCCAGCAGCGGGTCGCCGAGCTCGTGCGCGAGCGCGCCGTACGTGGTCGTCTCGCCGTACGGGATCTCCATGAGGAGCTCCCAGACGCGCCGCTGGAACGGCTCGCCGACGAGCGTCGTCTCCAGCTCGAAGGCGGTGCGCTCGCCGTCGAGGTATTCGTGGAGCTGGCGCTCCGCCTCCGCGAAGCCGTCGGCCGTGCGGGGGCCGAACGCGGCCCGGTCCGGCCGCGTCCAGTGGCCGGGGTAGTAGACCCCGCTCAAGACGCCGTCGGTGGCGACGAGCGTCAGCTCGCCGAGCGTGGTGTCGATCGTGGTGTGGGTCGCGGTCATGGTGATCTCCTCCGGCTATCGCATGGTGGCACGCCAGTGAGACGCGATCGGGGCCGTCGTTGTGAGATAGCGTCCCGGCGATGAGCGACGACCCCGTCCAGCCCTTCCGCGTCGAGATCCCCGACGCACAGGTCGCCGACCTGCGCGAACGGCTCGCGCGCACCCGCTGGCCGGAGCGCGAGACGGTCGAGGACTGGTCGCAGGGGACCCCGCTCGCCTACCTGCGGGAGCTGTGCGAGCACTGGCACAGCGGCTACGAGATGGACCGGCTCGCGACGCGCCTGAACGCCTTCCCGCAGCTGCGCGTGCGGGCCGGCGGCCTCGGGATCCACGTCCTCCACGCGCGCTCGCCGCACGCGGAGGCGACGCCGCTGCTGATGACGCATGGCTGGCCCGGGTCGGTGCTCGAGTTCCTCGACGCGATTCCCGCGCTGACCGATCCGACCGCCCACGGCGGCGAGGCGCGCGACGCCTTCCACGTCGTCTGCCCGACGCTGCCGGGCTACGGCTGGAGCGAGAAGCCGACCGAGACCGGCTGGGGGCCCGAGCGGATCGCCGCCGCCTGGGCCGAGCTGATGGAGTCCCTCGGCTACGAGCGCTACGTCGCGCAGGGCGGCGACTGGGGCGCGATCGTCACGACCGAGCTGGGCCGCCACGCCCCCGAGCGGCTGATCGGGATCCACCTCAACTACGCAGCGCTGTCGCTCAACGAGCTGTCTGCGGTCCCCGACCTGACGCCCGAGGAGCGCGACGCGCTGGAGCGGATGCAACGCTTCCGCGGCGAGGGCCGCGGCTACTCGATCGAGCAGGGCACCCGCCCCCAGACGGTCGGCTACGGCCTCGTCGACTCGCCGGCCGCGCAGTGCGCCTGGATCGTCGAGAAGTTCCAGCAGTGGTCCGACTGCAACGGCCATCCGGAGAACGCCTTCTCCCGCGACGCGCTGCTCGACACGGTGATGCTCTACTGGCTGACCGGGACGGCGACCTCCTCGGCGCGGCTCTACTGGGAGCGCAACTCGACCGTCGCGGCGAAGACGCCGGTCACGGTCCCGACCGCCTACAGCGCGTTCCCGAAGGAGCTGGCCGACCTCTCGGCCCGCTGGGTCGCGCTGCGCTTCCCCGACCTGCGCTACCACCGGCACGTCGAGCGCGGCGGCCACTTCGCCGCGATGGAGCAGCCGGAGCTGTTCACGGCCGAGCTGCGCGCGGCGCTGCGGACGTTCTAGAGCGCCTGCGCGGCGGTCGCGATCAGCGCGACGCAGGCGTCGAGCGGGATCGCGGTCGAGTCGATCACGAGGTGGTAGAGCGCGGCGTCGTGCACGTCCACGCCGTGGAAGTGATGGATGTAGGCGTCGCGCGCGCGGTCGGTCCGCTCCAGCCGGCTCGCGGCCGTGTCGTGGTCGATCCCGCTCTCCTGCATCGCCTGCGCGATGCGCGCGTCGACCGGGCCGTCGAGCCGCACGCGCAGGACCCCGGGCTCGTCGCGCAGGATCCGCGCGCCGGCGCGGCCGAGGATCACGCCGTCGCCGGCGGCGGCGCGCTCGCGGATCACCTGCTCGGTCGCCTCGGCGTAGGAGCGGTCCTCGACCACCTCCGCCGGCGGCCCCGAGCCGCCGTAGAGGTCGCTCAGGGGGGCGAAGCTGGCGAGCAGCCGCTCCAGCGTGCCGCTGACCGACTGGTCGCGGGCGAGCGCGTCGTCGAGCGGGACGGCGAGCCGCTCCGCGACGGCGACCGGGATCGCCCGGTCGATGAACGGGACGTCGAGGCGCTGCGCGAGCGCCGGGCCGATCCGACTGCCGCCGGCGCCGTAGGAGGCCGAGAGGGTCACGAGCGTCATGCGGGGTGTCTTATCACCATCGACGGCCGGCGCGCCAGCTCATCTGCTGATCGCGGGGCGGACCGTCAGCCGGGGGCGCGGGCGCCGCGGGCGACTACCCTGAGAGCGGGTGCTTTTCTGTCGCCCACGCATCCAACCGAAGGAGCACAGCGATGAGCGCCACGACCGAGAAGGCCATCCTCGCGGGAGGCTGCTTCTGGGGTGTCCAGGACCTCGTTCGCAAGCAGCCCGGCGTGATCTCCACGCGGGTCGGCTACACGGGAGGCGAGACCCCGAACGCGACCTATCGCAACCACGGCAACCACGCCGAGGCGATCGAGATCATCTTCGACCCGGAGCAGACCACCTACCGGGACCTGCTCGAGTTCTTCTTCCAGATCCACGATCCGACGACGAAGAACCGCCAGGGCAACGACGTCGGCGCGAGCTACCGCTCGGCGATCTACTACACGAGCGACGAGCAGCGCCAGGTCGCGCTCGACACGATCGCGGACGTCGAGGCCTCCGGCCTGTGGCCCGGCAAGGTCGTCACCGAGGTCGAGCCGGCTGGCCCGTTCTGGGAGGCCGAGCCCGAGCACCAGGACTACCTCGTGAAGTACCCGAACGGCTACACCTGTCACTACGTGCGGCCCGGCTGGAGACTGCCGCACCGCGCCGAGGAGCCGGTCAGCTAGTCGGCTCGGCGGGCGGCTCGCCGTCGATCGAGCGCCCGCCGCGCAGCAGGGACGCGATGCCGGCGAGCACCGCCAGGCCGGCGGAGACGCTGAAGACGATCACGAGGCCGTGGTGGAACGGCCCCGAGATCAGATCGGGGAAGAACTCGCGGCCGGTGATCGTCGCCTGCGCGTGAGCCGGCAGCGTCGCGAGGACGCCGGTCGGCTCCAGCAGGTGCTGCAGCGGGTTCACCCCGAGCAGCGCCGCGAACAGCGAGGAGACCGGCGGCAGGCTGGCGACGTGGTGCGCGACGGCGGACGGGACGCCCTGCTGCTGGAGCCCGGCGCTCAGCGTCGTCGGCAGGCGGCTGGCGAGGCCGCCGATCATCAGCGAGAAGAAGAGGCCGATCGAGATCGCCGTCCCGGAGTTCTGGAACGTCGCGCGCATGCCCGACGCGACGCCGCGGTATCTCGCCGGCACCGCGCTCATCATCGACGACGTGTTCGGCGCGGCGAACATGCCGCTCGCGATCCCGTTGACCGCGATCAGCAGCGCGAACGCCCAGTAGGGGAAGTTCACCGGCAGCAGCAGCAGGCCGACGAAGCTCGCGCCGAACAGCGCCATCCCGCCGGTCGCCAGGCCGCGCGCGCCGAAGCGGTCCGAGAGCAGCCCCGAGGTCGGGCCCGAGACGAGGAACCCGAACGTCAGCGGCAGCAGGAAGATGCCGGCCCACAGCGGCGTGTCGCTGTAGCTGTAGCCGTGGCGCGGCAGCCAGATCCCCTGCAGCCAGATGATCAGCATGAACTGCAACCCGCCGCGGGCGATCGAGACCGCGAAGGCGGCGAGGTTGCCGGCCGTGAACGCGCGGATGCGGTAGAGGCTGAACTGGAACATCGGCGCGGCGACCTTCGTCTCGATCAGCGCGAACAGGCCGAGCATCGCGACGCCGCCGGCGATCGAGCCGTAGATCAGCGGGTTCGTCCACCCCATCGCGTGCCCGG
>JAATFK010000508.1 GCA_015655225.1 Solirubrobacterales bacterium
AGGAGGAGTCCGAGCTGGGCGACTTCGTCGAGGACCAGTCGGCCGAGTCGCCGTTCGAGCTGGCGTCGGAGAACCTCCGTCGCGACAACGTGCGGCGGGCGCTGGCGGCGCTGCCGCAGCGCGAGCGCGAGGTGATCGAGATGCGCTTCGGTCTCACCGGCGGGCGTCCGCGCACGCTCGAGGAGGTCGGCCGCGCGTTCAACGTCACGCGCGAGCGGATCCGGCAGATCGAGAACCACACGCTCAAGAAGCTCGAGGCGCTGCCCGAGGCGCAGCGCCTCCGCGACGCCTCCTGAGTACTGCGTCGAGCGAGGTCCGCGCCGCCCTGCGAGCGGCGGCGCGGGCTCCCTCGCCGGCCACGCCCGCGCGCGGGCCGATCGCTACACTTCCTCGGCCCTCGGGGGGATGTCCGAGTGGTTAAAGGAGACGGGCTGTAAACCCGTTGGCTCTGCCTACGCAGGTTCGAATCCTGCTCCCCCCATCAGCTCAGCCCCCAGGCGTCGTGGCGGTCGCGGTGGTGGCGGTCGTCGCCGTGGTCGAGGTCCCGTCGCCTGCCGGCGGCGTCGGCGCGACGACCGGCGACTGGCACAGCTCCGAGGTGCTGGCGCCGCCCGCGTCGGTGCTCTGGCAGAGCCGGTAGTTCGTGCCCGGCTCGATCGTCTTGCGGGTCGCGACGACGGTCGAGAGGCCCGAGGACTTCGAGCCGGCCGAGGTCGTGACGATGTAGAAGTCGCCAGAGGTCCAGTCTTCGAAGCCGCCGAGCGCCGCCGCCGCGCCCTCCTGGACGCCGCGCCGCTGGCCGCTCTTGACGCCGACCTGCTGACCCTGCTCGAAGCCGACCTTCTGGCCCGCCGCCTCGCCGCTTCTCTGGCCGGCGGCCTCGCCGTTGCGCTGGCCCTGCGCCTGGCCGGCGACCTGGCCGGCGGTGAAGATCGCCCGGTAGCCGGGGGCGCCTCTCGCGAAGTTCGCCTGCACCTGCGCCTGGCCCGCGGCGAGACCGGCGCGGTAGCCGCTCGTCTTGCCGGAGTCGTCGCCACCGGAGTGGCCGATCAGGTACCCGACGACGCCCGCGATCACGAGCACGGCGACGGCGATCCCGGCGACCGCCGGGAGCCCGAGGGTGCGGCGCTCGTCCGCCTGCGACGGCACGGGCGGGGTGGATCCAATCGACATGCGCTGTTCCTCCATGGAGCGATGTGTTGACGGCACCGGCATCGGCCCAGTTCGGCACGAGCGCAATCGAACTTTCGTCCAAACGACGGGCGATCGGCGGTGCTGCGACGGCCACGGCGGGTATGACGGTGCGCTCGTCTGGCCGAGTCGACATACTTCGCCACATATGAAGCAACTTGCGCACATCGGCATCGGCGAATCGACCTACGAGGACCAGCTCTGGAAGGTGCTGGAGGAGACCGGCCTGCCGGCCGACGACTTCGAGGGCCTCGACTACTTCAGCCTGCTGCCGTTCTTCGTCATCGCCGGCGCCTCGGTTCGAAGCATGATCCGCGCCCACGGCGACCACAGCCATTTCGAGGGCGTCATCGTCGAGGTCCCGGAGGAGCTCGAGGAGTCGTTCTACGAGGTCCTGCCGCAGTTGCTCGAGCAGCTGACCGAGGACTGAGCGTCGCGGTCAGCCGACGGGATGCCCGCCGTGGAGCCTGACGCGGTGCCCACGACCGCGCCCGCGACGCCGCCGGAGCCAGTCCAGCAGCTGCTGCTGGTCGAGGACGACGAGGGCGACGCGCTCCTCGTCCAGGAGCTGCTGGCCGACGCCGCCCCGCAGCTGCACGTCACGCGCGTCGGCACGCTGCGCGCGGCTGAGGAGACGCTGCCGGGCGGGCTCGACTGCATCCTGCTCGACCTCGGGCTGCCGGACTCGGTCGGGCTGGAGGGCGTCGAGCGGCTGCGCCGGGCGGCACCGGACGCGGCGGTCGTCGTCCTCACCGGCCACGACGACGAGCACCGCGGGATCGCCGCGCTCACGAGCGGCGCGCAGGACTACCTCGCGAAGGGCGCCGTCGACGGGCCCGTCCTGGCGCGCGCGATCCGCTACGCGATCGAGCGACGACGCGCCGAGCGCTCCTAGCAGTAGCTGCTGCAGGCGCGACTGGCGGCGCGCGAGAACGCCCGCCTCGAACGTGGCCTGCTCCCGACCGCCCTCGTGCGGGACGGACGCGTCGCGCTCACGACCGGCTACCGCCCGGGCCGCCGCCGGGCACTGCTCGGCGGGGACTTCTACGACGCGGTCGAGCTGGACGACGGCACGCTCCACCTGATCATCGGCGACGTCAGCGGCCACGGTCCCGACGAGGCCGCGCTGGGAGCGTGCCTGCGGATCGCCTGGCGGACGCTCACGCTCGCGCGCCGTCCGCAGCGCGAGACGCTCGCGCTGCTCCAGCAGATGCTCGAGCACGAGCGCCACGCGCCCGACATGTTCGCGACCCTCTGCGTGGTCGTCGCGGCGCCCGACCGCGCGAGCGGCGAGCTGTTCCTCGCCGGCCATCCGCCGCCGGTGCTGATCGACGGCCAGGGGCTGCGGCTGCTCGACGTCGAGCACGTGAGCCCGCCGCTCGGCTTCGTCGACCCGGGCCGCTGGACGCCGAATCCGATCACGCTTGACGGCGACTGGGCGCTGCTGCTCTACACCGACGGCCTGATCGAGGGCCGCGTCGGGGCCGGCTCCGAACGGCTCGGCACCGACCGCCTGATCGACCTGCTCGCCCGCCACGGCACGACCGCCGCCGCGTACCTCACGACCCCCGGCTCGCTGCTCGACGAGCTGGTCGAGGAGGTCGAGGGACTGAACGGCGGCGAGCTGACCGACGACCTCGCGATGGTGCTCGTCACCTCGCGCGTCGCGGGCTGAGCATGGCGCGGGAAGAGCGCTCGAGCGGCCGCGGGCCGCTGATCGGCCGGCTCTCGGTCAGCAGGTGGTTCGCGCTGGCCGCCGGCCTGCTCGGCCTGCTGACGGCGATCTCCGCGGTGATCGGCGCGCTCGCGATCTCGCATCTCGCGCACGAGCGCACGCTCGTCGTCGACCAGATCGGGCCCGCGCGGACGGCGTCGATCCAGCTCACCGCCGGCCTGCTGAACGAGGAGACCGCGGTGCGCGGCTTCGCGCTGACCGGCCACGAGGCGTCGCTCGCGCCCTACACGCTCGGCCAGCAGCAGGCGAAGTCGGCGCTCGCGACGCTCGCGACCCTGTCGCACATCCCCGAGACGACTGAGGCCGCGAGAGAGACGCCGCTGATCCGGGCGCGCGTGGCGGCGTGGCAGACGCAGTACGCCGAGCCGACGATCGCCGCCGTGCGACGCGACGGCCCGCGGGCGAGCGGCCGCATCGGCGTCGACGCGGGCAAGGCGCTGTTCGACGAGGTGCGCATCCCGCTCGACCGCCAGGTCGCCCTGTTGAACACCGCGCGCGCGGAGGGTCGCCGGGGCCTCAACGACGCCTCCAACCAGCTGACCGTCGTGTTCATCGTGATCATCGCGCTGCTGGCGCTCGGCATCGGGGGCGTCGTCGTGGCGCTCTACCGGACCGTGAGCCTGCCGCTGCGCCGCGTGGCGGTCCACGTGCGCCGCACGGCGGGGGGGAAGTTCGACGAGCCGATCGACGGCGACGGACCGCTCGACATCATCGCGCTGGCGGCCGACGTCGAGGCGATGCGCCAGCGGATCGTGCGCGAGCTGCAGCAGCTGCAGGAGACGCACGCGCAGCTCGACGAGCAGACGCGCGAGCTGCAGCGCTCGAACGCCGAGCTGGAGCAGTTCGCCTACGTCGCCTCGCACGACCTGCAGGAGCCGCTGCGGAAGGTCGCGAGCTTCTGCCAGCTGATCGAGAAGCGCTACTCCGGCCAGCTCGACGAGCGCGGGGAGCAGTACATCGAGTTCGCCGTCGACGGCGCCAAGCGGATGCAGCAGCTGATCAACGACCTGCTGGCGTTCTCGCGCGTCGGCCGGGTCGCCGCCGAGCACACCGTGGTCGACCTCGACGACGTCGCGCGGCAGGCGCTCGCGAGCCTCGCGGTCGCGATCGAGGAGACCGGGGCGGAGGTCGTCGTCGGCCCGCTGCCGAAGGTGCTGGGGGAGGCGTCGCTGCTCGCGGGGGTCTTCCAGAACCTGATCGGGAACGCGCTCAAGTTCCACGCCGAGGACGTGACGCCGCGGGTCTCGCTGACGGCCGAGCGCGACGGTGACTGCTGGCAGTTCGCCTGCACCGACAACGGGATCGGGATCGACGCCGGGTACGCCGAGCGGATCTTCATGATCTTCCAACGGCTGCATGCGAAGGACGTGTACGCCGGCACCGGGATCGGGCTCGCGATGTGCCGCAAGATCGTGGAGTACCACGGTGGCAGGATCTGGCTCGACACCGACGGCGGCCCCGGCACGACCTTCCGCTTCACCCTTCCCGCACTTCCCGCTTCGAACAGCCCACAGGAGAGTTGATGAGCACACCGCAGATCATGGACCCGATCGACGTCCTGCTGGTCGAGGACGACCCCGGCGACACGCTGATGATCCGCGAGGCGTTCGAGGACAACAAGGTCCGCAACAACCTCGCGACGGTCGCCGACGGGATCGAGGCGATGCGGTACCTGCGCAAGGAGGGCGAGTTCGCGACGGCGCCCCGTCCCGACCTGATCCTGCTCGACCTCAACCTGCCGCGGATGGACGGGCGCGAAGTGCTCGCGGAGATCAAGCAGGACGAGTCGCTGTCGCTGATACCGGTCGTCGTGCTGACGACCTCGGCGGCGGAGGAGGACGTGCTGCGGAGCTACAAGCTCCACGCGAACGCCTACGTCACGAAGCCGGTCGACTTCGAGCGCTTCATCGACGTGGTCCGCCAGATCGATGACTTCTTCGTCACAGTCGTGAAGCTTCCGCAGCAATAACGCGTAGCGCGGAGGCATCTGCTTCGGCATGATGCCTCCCACATGACTGGTGGATTTCCCCACAGGCAACTTGCAGAGATCGGCGGCCGCGAGTACGCCGCGATCGACAGCGGAGCGTCGCGCCTCCCCGACGACGCGCTCCGCACCGAGCTGACGGCGCTGCTCGCCGACTTCGCGTCCGGGATCGACACGGAGTACGCGGTCGAGGTGATGCTCGCCGCGCTCGACCCGGCGCTCGTGCACCGGCTGCGCGAGGAGGAGGGCTGGCCGCTCGAACGCCTCGAGGACGGCTGGCGCAAGCTCGTCGAGGCCTGGTACACGGTCGGAGGGTAGGCTCCACGTCCATGACGCCGACGTGGATCTGGATGCAGGCCGCGATCGTGGTGTTCGTCCTGATCGGGGCGATCATCGCGATCTTCAGACTCGCCTGAGCG
>JAATFK010000076.1 GCA_015655225.1 Solirubrobacterales bacterium
GCCGGCTACTTCCAGTCGATCGAGCTGGTGAAGGACCGCGACACGAAGGAGACGTTCAGCGACGACGAGGCCGAGGTGCTGCTGCGCGGCTACCTCTCCGGCGAGCTGTTCCGCCGCGGCCTGATCTGCCGCGCCGACGACCGCGGCGACCCCGTGATCCAGCTCTCCCCGCCGCTGATCTCGACGCCCGAGCACTTCGAGGAGATCGAGGGAATCCTGCGGCCGGTGCTGGAGGAGGCGACGCGCCGGATGGACGTCCACGTCGGCTGATGCTGACCGTCCGTGAGCTGGTCCGGGACCTCGACGTCCGCCTCGTCGCCGGCGAGGAGGGCCTCGACGCGCCCGTCCGCTGGGTCCACATCACGGAGCTGGACGACCCGACGCCGTGGATGTCGGGCGGCGAGCTGCTGCTGACGACCGGCCTGCAGCTGGGCGACGAGGCGAGCCAGCGCGCGTTCGTCGGCCGCCTCGCCGACCAGGGTCTCGCCGGCCTCGGGTTCGGCACCGGCTTCGGGCACGAGCAGGTGCCGGAGGGACTCGTCGCGGCCGCGCGCGAGCGCGACCTGCCGCTCTTCGAGGTGCCCTACGACGTCCCATTCATCGCGATCACCGAGGCCGCCTTCTCGCGTCTCGTCAACGAGCAGTACGCGGTCCTGCGACGAGCGATCGCGGCGCACGAGCGGCTCGAGCGGATCGTCCTCGCCGAGCGCGGGCTCGACGCGGTCGTCGGCGCGCTCGCCTCGCTGATCGGCGGCAGCGTGATGGTCTTCGACGCGCGCGGGGCGCCGCTCGTCCAGCGCACCTTCCGCCGCGAGCTGGGAGCGGAGCCGCTCGCCGCGCTCGAAGGAGAGCTGCGCGACCGCGCGCGAGGCGGCACCGGCGCCGGCGTCGCCGGGTCGGCGGCCGGCGACGGCCCGCGCGGCTTCGCGCCGACGCACGCCGAGCTGGCCGGCCGCGCGCTGGCGCTGCCGGTGGTCGCCAGCGGCGCGCGCGAGCGCGAGCAGGCGGCGCCCGGCTCGCGCGCCGCGGCCGCGCCGCTGCAGGCGTGGCTGGTGGCGGCGAAGGACAGCGGCGGCCTCTCCGAGTTCGACCGCCTGACGCTCCACCAGGCGGTCACGATCGTGGCGCTGGAGCTGCTGCGCCGGCGCGTCGCCGACGACACCGAGCGACGGCTTGCCGGCGACGTCGTCTCGGCACTCGTGAGCGGCGACCTTGCCGGCACCGAGCTGGTGCGGCGGCTCGCGCCCTTCGGACTCAGCGAGCGCGTCGGGGTGCTGGTGCTGACGCCGCCGCGGCCGGGCGCCTCCGGCGTCGCCGCGGCCGAGGCGGCGCTCGCCGGCGCACTGCGCGGCGAGGCGGCCGACGGGCTCGTCGCCGTCAGCGGCGCGCTGATCTGCGCGCTCCTGCCCGGCCTTCCCGAGGACGAGCTGTTCGGGCTCGCGGAGCGCGTCGCCGGCCGCGCCGAGCGGCTGCTCGGCACGCCGCTGCGGCTCGGCGCCGGGCGCGCGGTCGCGAGCGCCGACGCCCGCCGCGCCTTCCACGAGGCGCGCTGCGCGCTGGAGGCGCGCGCGCTCGCGAACCCCGACGGGCACGCGAACGGCAACGGACACGCCAACGGGAACGGGAACGGGAACGGGAACGGCGCGTCACGCGCGGTCGCCACGACGGTCGCGACCTACCGCGACCTCGGCTCCTTCCAGCTGCTGCTCTCGCTCCAGGACGACGACGCGCTGCGCCTCTTCTGCGACTCGATCCTCAGCCCGATCGAGGAGAGCGAGGGCGCCTACGGCGGCGAGCTGATGCGCTCGCTGGAGGCGTTCATCGAGGAGAACGGCCAGTGGGAGCGCGCCGCCAGACGGCTCTACTGCCATCGCCACACGCTGCGCTACCGGATCCGCCGCGTCGAGGAGCTGACCGGGCGGAGCCTCTCGAGCGCCCGGGACCGGATCGAGTTCTGGCTCGCGCTCCGCGGGCGTGAGCTGATTCCCGACGAGAGGAGCGTGCGATGA
>JAATFK010000065.1 GCA_015655225.1 Solirubrobacterales bacterium
AGTAGCCGGCCTCCTTCAGCAGCGCCTTCGCCTTGGCGGGATCGCCCTCGTCGTTCGGTGTCGGGTACGGGTCGTACTTGGCGTAGCCGACCTGGGTCGGGATCAGGATCTGGTGCTCCGGCGCGGCGACGACCGAGCCGCCGAGGAGCTGGACGATGTGCTGGTAGTTGATCGCGTACGCGAGCGCCTGGCGCACCTTCAGGTTGCGCAGTGCCTTGCCGCCCGGCGAGGTGTCGGAGGGGGCGAGGTTGAGGCCGAGGAAGTCCTGGCCACCGCCCGTCGAGGCGTGGATGTAGGGGCTGTGGGTCGACTCGTAGGACTGGATCGTCGACGCCGGCGGGATGCCCAGGTAGAGCGGCAGGTCGTCGGTGCCCGACTGGATCGCCTGGACGACCGCGCTGGGCGTGTTCGTGGTGAAGTCGACGGCGATCTCGTCCACGTAGGCGGGGCGCGTCGTGTCGCCGGCCGCGTCGTAGCCCTTGACCTTCGTCAGGGTCAGCCGCTTGCCGGGCGCGTAGGAGGAGATGAAGTACGGCCCGCTGGAGGGGAGGTGCTGGCGCAGCGCGAGCGAGTCGGGGACGTACTTGTCGACGACCTCCTCGGGCAGCGGGCTCACGAAGTTCATCGAGAGGATGCTCAGGAAGTCCGTCGCCTTCTGCTTGAGGTGGAAGACCACCGTCGTCGCATCCGGCGCGGTGACCGACGGGATCGGGTGGGCGTCGACCCAGGCGGCGACGGCTGCCTCCGAGCCGGGCTTGACCGCCTTCGCCTCCGCGGCGCAGTACTGCTCGAAGCCCTTCAGCGTCGCGTTGTAATAGGTGGGATCGGCGACCTGTCTGTTGACGTCGCAGAAGCGCGCGACGGCGTAGACGAAGTCCTTCGCCTCGATCTCGCGCGTCGCGCTGCCCGAGTAGTGGATGTTCGAGCGCAGATGGAAGGTGTAGGTGAGGCCGTCGGGGCTGACGGTCCAGCTCGTCGCCAGGTCGGGGACGAGCTTGGTCGTCGCGCCGAGGCTGTCGGGGCTGTCCTGAAACGTGACCAGCTGACGGGTGATCGCCCGGCCGATCTGCCAGGACTGGATGCTCCACTCCAGCGACGGGTCGATCGCGTCCATGTCCGACAGCAGCGAGGCGACCTTGAGCGTGCCGCCGTAGGCGGCGGCCTGGCTCCCACCCCCGGAGTTGATCGTCTTCGTCGGGCCGGAGCTCTGGGCGCTGCCGGAGTTCTGGGCGCCGCAGCCAGCGAAGGCGACGGCCAGCAGCCCGGCCGTCGCGAAGATCACGGGTGGGCGTCGAGCGACTGCGCGACGCATGCGCGCCAGTGCTGGGTGCTGCATCAGATGCTCCGGTCCTTTCAGGATGAGACGGAAGTGGGAGAGGGTGCGAGACGCGCGGGCTAGTTCTGCGTCGCGTCGTGATCGGCCGTGCCGGTCAGGCTCTCGATCGGGTTGGCGCCGTTGACGAACCAGTCGCCCAGGACCCGCTCTCTGTAGACGCGCGGGTTGTGCGAGGCGAGCGTGCGGGCGTTGCGCCAGTGGCGGTCGAGCCGCAGCTGCTCCGAGACGCCGGAGGCGCCGAGGGCGTCGAAGACGATCGTCGAGGCCTCCAGGGCGTGGCCGATGATCACGATCTGCGCCTGGGAGATGGCGACGTTGGACTCGACCAGCTCGTGCTGGATGCGCGCCTCGTCTCCGGACAGGCGGGCCTCGACGACGCGGTCGAGCGTCGCCGCGGAGGCCGACAGCGCCGACCGGGCGCCGAACGCGAGGGCCGACACGCGGCCCAGCACCTGCAGCAGCTGCGGGTCCTCGGTCGGCGTCTCGGCCGCCGCGTGGCGGTATTGGCGCTTGCGCGCCTTCAGCGCGGTGATCCCGTCCCGCAGGCTCGCGGCGGCGATGCCGGCGAGGGCCGACAGCATCGCCTCCTGGTAGAAGTGGCCGAGGTAGGGCGCCCGCTGGGCGAGCGGGATCACGTTCTCCGGGTCGACCTTCGCATGGTCGTAGTTGGCGCTGCCCGAGCCGGTCGCGCGCTGGCCGAAGCCGGGCCAGTCGTCGATCACCTCGACGCCGTCCTGGGCGATCCGCACCAGGGCGGTCAGCGGCGTGCCCTCCGGGCCCTCGCCGAGCACGTCGAGCCAGTTCGCGTAGAGGCTGCCGGTGGCATAGAACTTCTTGCCGGTGACCTCCCACTGGCCGTCCACCTCGGTGACGAAGGTCTGGAGCTTCTCGAGCGTCCCGTTGTTCGCCTCGGTCCAGCCGCCCCCGACGAACTCGCCCTGGAGGAAGCGCACGATCCACGCCTCGTTGGCCGGGGTGACCTCGGCGTTGAGGCGGTCCTCGACGAAGGCGAGGTGGTTGCGGAAGACATGGGCGACGTTCGGGTCGGCCGCGCCGACGTCGGTGAGCAGCTCGAAGGTCTGCTGCAGCGAAGCCCCGAACCCGCCGCGCCCGACCGGGATCCGCAGGGTCCCGAAGCGCGCCTCGTTGAGGAGCTGGATCTGCTCGTGCGGCAGGATCCGGCCGTGCTCGCGCTCGGCGCTGCCCGCTGCAATCTGCTCGAACAGCGGGTCGAAGGTGGCGTGCAGCTCAGCGACGTCCGCGGTCGGTGGCGCGAGGAACGACGCAGCGGCTGTCTGCCCTCTGGGGGTCGGGTGATCGGTGCGGACGGACACGGCGAGGCCTTTCGATACGCAGGAAAGAGGTTCCAGGAACGGGCGCGCAAGGCCGTCGCGCTGGGCCGCGGGACGGTAAACTCGTCTAACCCGATCAGGAAAGTCTTCTTTGTCTGCGACAGCTAACCAACACCGTCTCCCGCCGACTAGTCCGAAATCAGAACCGGCGGGGCCGCGCGAGATCGATCCGGTCGAGTACTGCCCCGTCTCGGTCGGGACGCGGATCCTCGCCGACCGCTGGTCCCTGCTGATCATCCGCGACCTGATGCTCGGCACGACTCGCTTCAACCAGCTTCACCGTGCGATACCCGGCATCTCCCGGTCCGTCCTGGTCAGCAAGCTGCGCCACCTCCAACACCACGAGCTCGTCACCTGCGTCGAGGACGAATCGGGACGAACCGGCTACCACCTCACGGAGGCCGGCGAGGCGGTCCGCGACGTCGTCATGGCAATCGGCCAGTGGACCGCCCGCTGGAGATTCCCCGCCCCGACCGAGAGCGAGCGCAACTCGTCGCTGCTGCTCTGGCGGATGTACCAGGGGATCGATCGCGCCGAGCTGCCCGAGACCCGCGTCACGATCGAGTTCCGCTTCGACCACGGAGACCCGGCCTACGGCTGGATCGTGCTGGAGTCCGGCTCCCCGTCGTTCTGCCTCGAGCCGCCGGGCTTCGACCCCGATCTCCGCGTGCGCGGCTCGGTCCCGGACTGGCTCGCGGTCTGGCACGGGCACCGCAGCCACGTCGCCGCGGTCGCGAGCGGCGACCTTACGATCGACGGCCCGTCTGACCTGGTGCGACGGTTCTGGCGCTGGTTCCCGCTCAGCGTGTTCGCCCCGGACCTGAGAGCGCGTCCGGCTGCGGCTGTACGGAGCGACGCCGGCTAGATGTAGTTCCGTAGTGCGGATGCCAGCGGCGGAGTCATGGACTCGTCCTTCAGCCGCGAGCGCGCGACTCTTCGGGGCTCGCCGCGTGGGCGTGGATGGGCAGGACCGAGTCGAGCAGCGCGCGCGTCGCGGGGTGGCGCCCGGGCTGGAACAGGTCGTCGGCCGAGAAGGTCTCCAGCAGCGAGCCGTGCTGCATCACGCCGATGCGGTCGCAGACGAACTCGATGACCGCCAGGTTGTGGCCGATGAAGAGGTAGGTCAGGTTGAGCTCGTGCTTGAGGTCGAGCAGCAGGTTGAGGATCGTCGCCTGGGTCGACACGTCGAGGGCCGACGTCGGCTCGTCCAAAACCAGCAGCTCGGGCTCGAGCGCGATCGCCCGCGCGATCACGACACGCTGACGCTGGCCGCCCGAGAACTCACGCGGGTAGCGATCGCCGTAGCCGGCCTTGAGGCCCACCAGCTCCAGCGCCCGGCGGGTCAGCTCGGCGGCCTCCTTGCGGTTGGCGGCCTTCCCCAGCCGGACCAGCGGCCGGGCGATCTGGTCGCCCACCTTGATCCGCGGATTGAGCGCGGTGGTGGCGTCCTGGAACACGTACTGGAAGCGGCGCCGCAGTTGACGCACGGTCGCTGCGTCGGCGTCGGCGAGGTCGACGCCGTCGAACGTGACCGATCCGGCGGTGAGCGGCAGCAGCGCTCCCGACAGCCGCGCGAGCGTCGACTTGCCGGACCCCGACTCGCCGATCAGTCCGAAGATCTCGCCGCGACGCACCTCGAGCGAGACCGCGTCGACTGCCCGCACGACCGACCGGTCGTGTCCGGTGCCCAGCCCGCCGAGCACGAACTCCTTGGAGATCTCCCGGAGCGTGAGGATCGGGGCGTCCTCGGCCCGGGGAGCGGCCGCTGCGGGCCGGTCCGCGAGGTGGACGCGCTGGGTCGCGGGCGCGGCGTCGAGCAGGCGGCGCTCACGTCCGCCCTGAAGGTGGCGCTGACCGATCTCGGGGACCGACGCGATCAGCGTCCGGGTGTACTCGTGCGACGGCGCCGCGAGGACCTGGGCGGTCTCGCCGACCTCCACGATCGCCCCGTGACGCATGACGGCGACGCGCGAGCTGGTGTGCGAGACGACGCCGAAGTCGTGGGTGATCAACAGGATCGCCGTCCGGGTCTCGGCCGCCAGGTCCAGCAGCAGGTCGAGGATCTGCTTCTGGATCGTCGCGTCGAGCGCCGTCGTCGGCCCGTCGGCGAACAGCAGCCCC
>JAATFK010000725.1 GCA_015655225.1 Solirubrobacterales bacterium
CACGGGTCGCGTTCACGCTCCCCGAGGCGCTCGGGTTCGACTCGCTGCCGGTGGGGCTGCGGGCGGTCGCCGCGCGGGAGCACGAGCGGCGCGTCGTGCTGGCGAGCAGCGCGCTCGTCGACGACCATGCCCTGCTGACGGGCTGGGCGCACGCGCATGGCGCCGAGCTGCCCGACCTGTCCGTCAGCCGTCCGACGCTCGAAGACGTCTACCTCGCCCTCGTCGCCGACGCCACCGTCCCCGCGACCCCGACCGGAGGGACCCGATGATCGTCCTGCACCAGCTGCGCTACGACCTGCTCGCCCTCACGCGCAACCGACGCGCGCGCTTCTTCACGCTGACGATGCCGGTCATCTTCCTGGTCGTCTTCGCCGGCGTCTTCGGCGACAGCCACACGGTCGTCAATGGCGTCACGGTGAAGACCTCCGACTACTACGTGCCCGGGATCATGGCGCTGACGATCGTCACCTCGTCGCTGATCTCGCTCGTGATGCAGATCGCGACCGAGCGCGACAGCGGGATCCTCAAGCGCCGCCGCGCGAGGCCGGTGCCGGCAACGGTGCTCGTCGCCGGCCGCGTGCTCTCGTCCTCCCTGCTGACGGTCGCGGTGCTCGTCGTCCTGCTCGTGATCGCGAAGGCGGCCTACGGCGTGACGCTGCCGCTCGCGAGCGTCCCGGCGCTCGTCGCGACCGTCGTCGTCGGCTCGGCCGCGCTCTCGTGCCTCGCCTACGCGCTCGCCAGCGTGGTTCCCAACGCCGAAGCCGCTCAGCCGCTGATGCAGGCGGTCACGCTGCCGCTCTACTTCGTCTCGGGCGTCTGGATCCCGACCGACGAGCTGCCCGAGGGGCTGCGCAGGGCTGGCCAGCTGTTCCCGATCGAGCATCTCGCGGCCGCGCTCCACGCCGCCTTCGTGCCCGGCACGAGCGGTCGCTTCGCGGGAGGCGACCTGCTCGTGCTGGCACTGTGGGGCGCGGCCGGGGCGGCCGTCGCCGTGCGGCGCTTCTCGTGGCTGCCGGCGAGCGCGACCGCGTGAGTCGTGGGCCGCGGGATCAGCTGTCGTCGTTGTCGATCCCTCTGCCGCTGGGCGCGACGACGAGCCACTCGGCGCCGAAGCCGTTGCTGTTCTGCCCGGACGTCTGGCCCGGGGCGCTGTCGCCCGCGAAGTAGTAGAGCGGGTGGCCGCCGTAGGTCACCTCGAGCGAGCCGTCGCTGCGTCTCGTGGTGCCGAGGAGCGAGGCTCTGACGCCGGTGCCGGCGGTCGGCTTGCCCTTCGTCGTCAGCGGCGGCCAGTCCTGCGCGCAGTCGCCGTTGCAGGTGCTCGCCATGCCTCTGTCGGCCTTCCAGAGGTAGAGCGTTCTGCCGGACGCGTCGACGAGGTAGGTGCCGAGCTTGCCTCTCGTCACTCTCACGACGGTGGTGCTGGCGCCGTCGCCGGCCGGCGCCGCGGCCGTCGGCTTCGGTGCCGCGCCGCTGCTGTAGCCGTTGGCGCTGCTCGATGCCGTGGTGCTGCTCGCGGAGGTCGAGGGGGAGCTCGACGAGCCGGAGCTGCCACAGCCCGCGACGGCGACCGCTACGGCGGTGGTGGCGAGCGCGGCGAGGATGGGTGAGCGTCGCATGGGTGTCTCCAGATTCGGGGTTGTCGTTGCCACCAAGGACGCCGCGAGCGCCGGAACCTTCCCGGCGCCGCTCGACGGCGGCGCTACGATCGGACGAATGGCGCGCCTCGAACCACAGGCGCTCGTTCGCCACGTCGACCGGCTCCACCGCGCCGCCTGGGCGCTGTGCGGCTCACGCGAGGACGCCGAGGACCTGGTGCAGGAGACGTTCGCGCGCGTCCTCGCGAAGCCCCGCCGGCTGGCCGGCGAGGACGAGCTGGCCTACCTGATGCAGGCGCTGCGCAACACCTTCATGACCGGCCGCCGGACGGCCTCGCGACGCCCGCGCGCCGACGTCCCGCTGGAGGACGTCACGGCGGTCGACCCCGGCAACGGCACGCGGCCGGAGCGGGCGGCCGAGACGCACGAGGTCTTCGGCGCGATCGCCGCGCTGCAGGAGGACTTCCGGCTCGCGCTCGTGGCGGTCGACGTCGCCGGCCTCTCCTACCGCGAGGCCTCGCGGATCCTCGACGCGCCCGAGGCGACGATCGCGACGCGCCTGTTCCGCGCCCGCGCGCAGGTCGCGCTCACGCTGCGCGGACCGGAGCCGGCCGCCGACGCGCCCGCTGATGCGGCCGCACGGGAAGCTTCCGCCACCGAACGGAGTCTTTCGTGACGAGACCACCGATGGACGAGCACGAGGAGATCACCGAGGCCGAGCTGGCCGCCCTGGCGGACGGCACCGTCGCGCCCGAGCGCCGCGACGAGCTGCTCCGGCGCGTCGAGTCCTCACCTGACCTCGCACGGCAGCTCGCGGACCAGCGGATGGCGCTCGCGGCGATCCACCAGACCGACGACGTGACCGCGTCCGCCGACCTCCACGCGCGGATCGCGGCGTTGGCCGGGGCGGCGCAGGAGGAGGCGCCCGACGCCTCCTCGGCGGCGCCGTGGGCTCTCGAGCGCAACGACGCGCCTCGGCCCGGCCGCTGGCGCGCGAGTCGCTGGCTGCGCTGGGCGCCGCCGGCCGCGGCCGCCGTCGCGGCGGTCGTCGTCGCGCTCGTGATCGTCCTCCCGGGCGGAGGCGGCTCGGGCCCGAACGTGACCGAGGCGGCGCGCGTCGCGCTCGCGCCGACCTCCGGCGCGCCTCCACAGGAGCGCGCCGGCACGAGAGAGCTGTCGGTCTCGGTCGACGGCGTCTCCTACCCGTACTGGGCCGACGAGACCAGCTGGAGAGCGGTCGGCACCCGCGTCGACGTTGTCGACCAGCGCACGATCACCACCGTCGCCTACGCGAACGACCGTGGCCAGCGGATCGGCTACGCGATCGCTGCCGGTGACGCGCTGCCGGTCTCGGGTGGCCGCACCGTCACCAGCGGCGGCGTGCGCTTCCGCATCCTGCAGAGCGACGGCGCGACCGTCGTCACCTGGCTCAGGGACGGCCACACCTGCGTGGTCGCCGCGAGAGGCGTCGATCCGCAGATGCTGCTGAACCTCGCCAGCGGCCAGTCCGCGTAGCGGAGGATCCGACGGCGCTCCCGCCGCCGGATCCTCGCGCCCGCCTCCCCCGAGGCTCAGGACCGCAGCGTCACCGCGGCGGTTCGCGTCACCGCGTGGCCGCCGTGCGGAGTCGCGACGACGCGCACGGTCAGCGCCAGCCGTCTCGCCTTTCTCAGCTGCCGGCGCCCGGCGGCGCTCAGCGAGATCGAGACGCTCACGCGCCCCGGTCCGGCGCTCGCTCGCGTGAGGCGGCCGAGCACGACGCTCTTCTTCCCGTGTCTGACGAGCAGCTCGACGACCAGCTTCGTGCGGGCCGCGCCGAGCGTCAGCGTGCCACGGACCTTCGTCCCGCGCTGCGTGCGCGTGAGCGTGACACGGCTGAGCGGCGCGGCCGGCGCGTGGCCGATCACGAGCGGCGGTCCCGCCGGCGTCGGTCCCGTCGTCCCGCCGCTGCTGCCGCTGCCGGTGGAGGTGCCGCCGGTCGCCGGGGGCGTCGGCGTTCCCGTGGCGGGCGGCGTGCCCTTCGGCGTGGTGACGGGCGGCTTCGTGCCGCCGCCGCCGGCCGGGGGTGTCGGCGTCGAGGTCGTCGGTCCCGGCGTCGGCGTGGTGGAGACCGGCACCGCGTCGCCGACCACGATCGTCCCGACCATGTCGGGATGCAGGTCGCACTGGAACGTGTAGGTCCCGGCGGTCGCGAACGTGCACGACCCGCTCCAGCTCGGTCTCGTCGGATCGGCCGGCAGCGCCGACCCGCTGGGCGTTCCGCCCGCCTGCGCGCAAGAGCTCGGTCTCGGTCCCGACACGAAGTCGGCGTTGTGCTCGCTTCCCCCGGCCGGGTAGGCGAACGAGACCGTCCCGCCGACCGCGACCTGCACGCTCGTGTCCGACGTCGTCCCGCCGGTCTCGTGCCAGCTGAAGTCCGTCGCCGTGAAGGAAGCGGTGCTCGGCAGTGCCCCGTCCCCGGTCGCGAGTGCCGGGATCGTTCCTCCCGCGATGGCGGCCGCGACCGCCGCCATCCCGATCCAGCTGCTTCGCAGATGCATGCGCCTCCTCGTCGTGTGCGTCGCCCGGAGCGCCTCCGCGGGCGCTCTCGCAGGGACAGACGCCGGCCGCGGCGAAAGCTTCCCGACGTGACCCGGAAGTTCTCGGGTCGCGTAGGCGTCTTCAGAGGAGACCGCTCACCCCCACCGGAGGAGTCGCATGCATCGCAGGGTCAGGACCGGCGCCATCGCGCTCGCCGCGCTGGCGACCGTCGGCGGGCCGACCGCCGCCGCGCTCGCCGCGAACGCCGTGCCGCACGCGAGCGCCGCCGCCGCGAGTCACACGATCACGCTCAAGAACATCGCGTTCAACCCGAGAAAGCTGACGATCCACCGCGGCGACAAGGTCACGTGGGTGTGGCGCGACAAGGTCGTCCCGCACAACGTCACGTTCAAGGCGTTCCACTCCCGCACGCAGCAGACGGGCAGCTACAGCGTCCGCTTCACGAAGAAGGGGACGTACACGTACCACTGCACGATCCACCTGGGGATGACCGGGACGATCGTCGTCAAGTAGCGGTCGCGGCGCCGGCGGCGGCGCTCTCGCGCCCAGCCGGTCGCCACTGCGGCACGCCGAGGGCGATCAGCAGCAGCCGCTTCTCGGCGGCGCGGACGATCTCGCGCTCGGCGGCGGGATCGCCCGGGTCGGCGTCGAGGATCGCCTCCGCGGTCGAGACCATCGTGTCGACGAGCAGACCGGAGACCATGTGCAGGTCCTCGCCGCTCCAGTCGCTGAGGAACGGCATGCGCGCGAGGTCGACCGCCAGCTCGCTGCTGAAGAGGCGAATCTCGTTGTGGATCGCGCGGCGTATCACCGGCACGCCGCTGGAGCGCTCGCGCGCGATGAAGCGGAAGTGCAGCCGGTGCTCGTGGACGTGGCGCACGAGGATCTCGACCGAGGCGCGGATCACGTTCGTCATGTCGGTGCGCCCGGCGCGCGCCGAGCGGATCATCTGCCGCAGCGTCCGGAACGACTCCTCGACGAGCGCGAGGCCGAGTTCGTCCATCCCGTCGAAGTGGCGGTAGAAGCCGGTCGGCACGATCCCGGCGCTGCGGGCGACCTCGCGCAGGCTGAGCGAACCGAAGCCGCGGTCCTCCAGCTGCTCCAGCGCCGCCTCCAGCAGCGCCTCGCGCGTCTGGCGCTTGCGCTCGGAGCGGGTCGCTCTCGGTGGAATCACAGCACGACTGTTCATCAGCCCATTGTGACCGATCGCACGGATCTCAGCTGACATCGGGCTTGACCGATTGAGAAACGGGTATTACTTTCGGTGCACAGATGTTCACCGAACTCTCCACGCGACCCCTTCCGGCGCGGCGTCTCGCCCGCCGCGTGGCCGGCTCCGGCCTCGTCGGGGCGCTCACGTATCCCCACGGCGTCGACCGCTACCTGGAGCTGGTGCGCCCCCGCTGGACGCTCAACGAGCTGCGTGCCGAGGTTGTCGCGGTCCGCCGCTCGGCGACCGACAGCGTGACCCTCACGCTCGCGCCGAACGACCTCTGGACCGGCTTCGAGGCGGGCCAGCACGTCGCCGTCACGGTCGTCGTCGACGGCGTGCGGCGCACGCGCTTCTACTCGCCGGCCGGCTCGGCGCACGGCGCGCCCGGGCAGGTCGAGCTGACGGTGCGCCGCCACGCCGGCGGGCTCGTCTCCCAGCACCTGCACGACCACGCGCGGGTCGGGACCGTCGTCGGGCTGGGCGCCGCCGCGGGCGACTTCGTGCTGCCAGCGCGTCGTCCCGAGCGGCTGCTGCTGATCAGCGGCGGCAGCGGCATCACGCCGCTGCTGTCGATGCTGCGGACGCTCTGCGACGAGGGGCACGACGCGCCCGTCGCCTTCCTCCACTACGCCCGCGGCCGGGAGCACCTCGCCTACCGGGAGGAGCTCGCGGAGCTGGCCGCGCGCCACCGCAACGTGCGCGTGCTGAACGCCTTCACGCGTGAGGACGGCGGCGACCTGCGCGGCCACTTCGGCCCCGACCACCTGCGCCACGTGCTGTCCGGCGGCGCGGCCGCCGAGGCCTACGTCTGCGGACCATCGGCGCTGCTTGAAAGCGTCCGCGGCGCCTGGAGCGCGCAGGGCCGCTCGACGCCGGTCCGCAGCGAGAGCTTCGTCCCGCCCGCGTACGCGCCGTCCGGCGACGAGCTCGGCGGGACCGTCCGCTTCGGGCGCAGCGAGCTGAGCCAGGCGAGCAGCGGCGCGACGCTGCTCGAGCAGGCCGAGGCGGCCGGCCTCACGCCCGCGTACGGCTGCCGCATGGGGATCTGCCACACCTGCACCTGCCGCAAGCTCGCCGGCCGCGTGCGCGACGTGCGCAGCGGCGAGCTGTCGAGCGCCGAGGCGGAGAGCATCCAGCTCTGCGTGTCGGTTCCGGCCGGCGACGTCGAGCTCGACCTCTGATGACCGTCTTGTCCGCCCTGTCCGTCCTTCCTGACCGAGGAGGCCCGCGATGACCGCGACCGCCGCTCCCGCCCTGACCGACGAGCAGCTCGACGCCTTCGGGAGCGAGCTGGACGCGATCCGCGAGCGCGTGCTCGCCGACCTCGGCGCGCGTGACGCCGACTACATCCGCGGGGTGATCCGGGCGCAGCGCGGCCTCGAGGTCGCCGGCCGCGGGCTGCTGTTCCTCGGCTTCCTGCCGCCCGCCTGGCTCGGCGGCGTCGCGGCGCTCTCGCTGTCGAAGATCCTCGACAACATGGAGATCGGCCACAACGTGATGCACGGCCAGTACGACTGGATGGAGGACCCGGCGCTCAGCGGCACGAGCTTCGAGTGGGACTCCGCCTGCCCGTCGGAGCAGTGGCGCCACTCGCACAACTACATGCACCACACGCACACGAACATCGTCGGCAGAGACCGCGACATCGGCTACGGCGTGCTGCGGATGTCGGAGGAGCAGCGCTGGCACCCGTACTACCTCGGCAACCCGGTCTACGCGGTCGTGCTGGCGCTGCTGTTCCAGTGGGGCGTCGCGCTGCACGACCTCGAGGTCGAGCAGCTGCGGACCGGCCGCGCGTCGCTCGCCGACAGACGCGAGCTGCTGCGCGGGATCTGGCGCAAGGGCGGGCGCCAGGTGCTGAAGGACTACGTGCTGTTCCCGGCGCTCGCGGGACCCGGGGCGCCGCAGGTGCTGGCCGGCAACGCCGCCGCGAACGTCGTGCGCAACGTCTGGTCGTTCATGATCATCTTCTGCGGCCACTTCCCCGACGGGACGCAGGAGTTCTCGCTGGAGGAGACGGCGGAGGAGAGCCGTGGCCAGTGGTACCGGCGCCAGCTGCTCGGCTCCGCGAACCTGACCGGCGGGAAGCTCTTCCATGTCCTCTCCGGCAACCTCAGCCACCAGATCGAGCACCACCTGTTCCCCGACCTGCCGGCGCACCGCTACGGCGAGATCGCGGTCGAGGTGAAGGGGATCTGCGCCCGCTACGGGATCGCGTACAACAGCGGCCCGCTCCCCCGCCAGTTCGGGACGGTCGTGCGCAAGATCGCGCGGCTGGCGCTGCCGTCGCGGCCGCGTGGCGAGGCGACGCCGCCGGCTGTCGAGGTGGCGCGCCCCGAGCCGGCGCTCGCGCTGGCTGGCTGAGTTTCGCGCCTGACCCCGCGCTCTTGGTGCGTTTCGCGCCCCACGCGTCGCGCCGCTCGCCGTAGCGTTCGACGGGTGATAGAGGTTCACGAACGCGTCTACGAGCTGGCCGCCGGAGCGCTCGCCGAACAGGAGCGCCAGGCATCCGAGCTGCGCGGTCGCGCGGCGGGCCTGCTCGGCGCCGGCTCGGTGATCGCGGGGCTGCTGGCGGGGCCGGTGGTGTCGGGCGGGCGGCCGCGGGGGGTGTGGGCTTGGGTCGCCACGAGCACCGGCCTCGGCGGCTGCGCCGCCCTGCTGATCTGCTGCCTGCTCGTGCTTGCGCCTAGTGCGATCGCCTTCAGCCTCGACCCGACCCCCACGTACGGTCGCCTCCGGCGAGCGCGAAGAGCGGGGCAGCCGCTGTTCGATCTCGCGCTCGCGGAGGCAACAGAGGATCGCTTTCGCACCAATGAGCCACGGATCGCTGGCCTTCGACGACTCCTGGTCGGCAGCATCGCCGGATTGCTCGTTGAAACGGGTGGACTCGCTGCCGCCGCCGCCTTAGGTTCATGGACATGAGTGCACATCCGCAGCCTCCCGAGCCTCCCCAGATCCCGCTGGAGCGGTATCCCGCGCCCGAGGACATCCCGAGAATCCCGGACTCGGACTGGCACTTCGAGAAGCAGCCGAAGCCCGACGGCTACGTGCCGTGGTGGCGGCGACTGCTGGGGCTTGACTGAGCGCTACGCCGGGACGTCGACGTACTGCAGCACGACCTGACCGAGCACGATCACGTCGCCGTCCTGCAGTTCGGCCTCGACGACCCGGCGGCCGTTGACGAACGTGCCGTTCGCGCTGCGGTCGTCGAGGATGCGCGCGCGGCCGCGGCGCTGCGTGACGATCGCGTGGCGACGCGAGACGCCCGGATCTTCGAGCTGTAGGTCGGCGCCGAAGCCGCGACCGATGTGCGTGACCGGTCGCGAGAGCGGGAGCAGCTGACGCTCGCCGGCGTCCTCGAGCACGAGGAAGCGGCCGGGTGCGGGGCGGTCGAACCCGCCGCCGCGAGCGTCGCGCTCGATGCGCGGGAGCGCGTCGACTGCCTCGGTCGGCTCGAACGCGGCGGTCGTCGTGGAGCTGTCCGTCGTCGTGTTCATCGCTTCACCTCAGCGTGGAAACCTCAAGGGAACCTCAATCCCAGCGAAGATCCTGCCAACCCAAGGGTACAACCGGTGAACGGATTCTCACCGGGTTCAGGTCGATCGCCGTCTCAGGCGTCCGGCTGCGAGTCGGACGTCCGCCACTCCCGCACCCGCTCGGGCGCGTGGCGGATCGCCTCGGCGGCCGTCTCTCTCAGCCGCGCAGGCGCCTCGCGCAGCGCCTCCGCCGCCCCGTCGCGCAGCCGTGGCACGACGGTTCCCACCGGGCCCTCCCGCAGGCGCGTCGGCGCCCGCCGCACGGCTGACGCGCCGTCGCGCAGGCGTGGCCGCCCGGCGATCGTCGCGCGCAGCGGCACGTCGGGCGCGGGCAGCGGCGCCGCCGTCACGCGGTAGGCTCGCGGCTGCCACAGCAGCGCCGCCTG
>JAATFK010000037.1 GCA_015655225.1 Solirubrobacterales bacterium
CACCGCTTCCACAACGGCGGCGACGTGCCGGCGCGGATCCTCTGCACCGTCGCGCCGGCCGGCCTGGAGGAGTACTTCAGCCGCTTCGGCGACCTCGTCGAGAGCCGCACGACGCCGGCCCCGAGACTGACCGACGAGGAGCTGAGAGCGCGGATGGGCAGAGCGATGGAGCTGGCCGCCAGCTACGGGATCGAGAACCTCCCGCCGGAGTGACGGCCCGCCCGGCGCCCGGCGTCAGGCGGCCGGGACGCCGTCGGCCGCGCGCCGCAGGACCTCGACGTCGAGCTTGCGCATCTGCAGCATCGCCTCCGCCGCGCGGCGTCTGCGCTCGGGGTCCGGATCGCTGAAGAGCTCCGCCATCCCGGTCGGGATCACCTACCAGGAGAGGCCGAATCTGTCCTTCAGCCAGCCGCACTGGCTCTCCCGGCCGCCCTCGGTCAGCCGGTCCCAGTAGAAGTCGACCTCGTCCTGGTCGGCGCAGCTGATCTGGAACGAGACGGCCTCGGAGAAGGGGAACTGCGGGCCGCCGTTGATGCCGGTGAAGCGCTGGCCGTCGAGCTCGAAGTCGACCGTCATGACGGTGCCGGCCTCGCGCGGCCCGGCCTCGGTGTAGCGCGCGACGTTGACGATCCGCGAGTTCGGGAAGACGGAGACGTAGAAGCCGGCGGCCTCCTCCGCCTCGCCGTCGAACCACAGGCTGGGGGTGAGCTTCTGGGGCATGGCGCTGCGTCCTCTCCTCGGGAGTTCGTCCTTCGTTCTACAGCTCCAGACCGCCGCGCGCGCGAGAACTCATCTGCCGGGCGGGAACGGCAGCCCGTGCTCCTCCGCGACCAGGCTCTGCACGACCATCGCGCCGGCGCTCGCCCCGCCCGCGATCACGTTCGCGACCAGCGGGGGACGGCCGACCACGTCGCCGGCGGCGAAGACGCCGGGCGCGGTCGTGCGCGACATGCCGTCGACCGTGACCGCGTCGGTGGCCATCGGGGTCGGCTCGGCGGCGGTCGCGCCGAGCTGCGCGGCGAGGGTGGAGCGCTGGCGCAGCCCGGCGTGCACGAGCAGGCCGGCGCGCGGGAGCGGCTCGCCCTCGGCGAACGCGACCTCCCGCAGCTCGCCGTCCCGCGCGACGAGGCCGGCGAGTTGCCGCTCTTCGATCCTCACGCCCGCCGCCGAGAGGCGCTCGCGATCGGCCGCGTCGAGCGGGGCGGGGCCGTCGGTCAGCAGCACGACGTCGTCGCTCCAGTTGCGCAGGAGGAGTGCCAGGTGGGCCGCGAACGGGCTCGCGTTGAGGACCGCCAGCGGACGGTCGCGGAACTCCCAGCCGTGGCAGAAGGGGCAGAAGAAGACCGAGCGGCCGACCAGCTCGGCAAGTCCCGGCAGCTCCGGTGGCTGGTAGTCCATGCCGGTCGCGAGCAGCACGCGGCGGGTGCGCTCGCGCTGCGGTCCCCCGGCGCTGGTGTCCTCGACCCGCAACACGAAGCCGCCGTCGAGCGGCTCCCCGCCCACCACCTCGCCGACGCGCAGCACCACGCTCGGGTAGCGCGCCAGCTCCTCCCGCCCGTGCGCGTACAGCTCGGCCGGCGGCCGGCCGTCGTGACCGAGCAGGCCGCCGATCCCGTGGGCGTGGCGGTTGCTCGGGCGGCCCGCGTCGACCACGAGCGTGCGTCTGCGCGCGCGGCCGAGCACGAGCGCGGCGCTCAGCCCGGCGGCCCCGCCGCCGACGACGATGCAGTCCCAATCTGGTGTCTCGTTCATCGCTCCACCGTCGCAGCGGCCGCACGATCTGCCAAGCTCCTTTGCCATATTGGCAAACGACTACACCAACGAGCCGGTCGACGCGCGCGTGCGCCGCCGGCTGCGCGAGCTGCGCTCCGAGCGCGGCCTCACGCTGGAGACGGTCGCCACGCGCGCCGGCCTCGACGTCTCGACGCTCAGCCGGCTGGAGTCGGGCAAGCGACGGATCGCGCTCGACCACCTGCCGGGCCTCGCCGCCGCCCTCGGCGTCAGCAGCGACGAGCTGCTGACCGCGCCGCGCGCGCCCGACCCGCGCGTCCGCGGCCGGGCGCACACCCACGACGGGCTGACGCGCTGGCCGCTCACCCGCAGCGGCCCGGCGGCCGGCCTGCACGCCTTCAAGATCCGCATCAGCGCCGAGCGGCAGGAGCCGCCGAAGGAGCTGCCGGTCCACGAGGGACAGGAGTGGATCTACGTCCTCGACGGCCGCATGCGGCTGCTGCTGGGGGAGAAGGACCTCGTGATCGCGCCCGGCGAGGCGGTCGAGTTCAGCACCTGGACGCCGCACTGGTTCGGCGTCGTGGAGGGCCCGGTCGAGGTGATCGCGATCTTCGGCCTGCGCGGCGAGCGCGTCCACCTCCACACGACGGGCTAGGAGGCCGGTTCGAGGCTCCCTCCGCGGCGCGTCTCGGGCGTGTGGCTGAGGTCGCGGCCGGCAGCCAGCCAGTGGGTCACGCGCGGGGCGTCGGGGCCGGCGAGCGTGAGAACGTGGTCGAGGCGCGCCTGGTCGCGCACGGTCGTGCGCTCGTGCTGGCGCAGGTGCTCGTCCCAGGAGCCGACGACGAACTGCTCGACGATCCGCGTCGGCTCCTCCGCGTCGCGCCAGCTCGACCACGCGATCGCCCCGGTCCGCCGCCGGGCGCGGCGCAGCTGCTGGAGCGCGGCGATCAGCTCCTCCGCTCTGTCCCGCGCCGGCTGGTACTCGATGCTCACCATCACGGGGCCGGTGTCGACGCCCTCGGCCACGCGCGGGGTCGGCCAGTCGCTCGCCGGCAGCAGCTCGTTCGCGGGGATCGTGGGGAAGGGACGCCAGAGCGCGACGAGCGGGCCGGCGGCGATCGCGGCGGCCGAGATCAGCAGCGCCGTGCGGACGCCGACCGCGCCGGCGGCGAGGCCGATGACGGCGCTGCCGATCGCGTTCCCGCCCTGGAAGACGATCAGGTAGACGCCCATCCCGCGCGCCTTCAGCCATCTCGGCAGCATCGTCTGGAAGCCCGAGTTGAGCGTCGCCAGCACGAGGATCCAGCCGAGCCCGGCGACCACGAGCGCCGCCGCCACCGGCACCGCGACGTGCGCGACCGCCATCACCGCCGCCGCCAGCGCGACGCCGAGCGAGCCGGCCAGCAGGAGCCGGTCGGGGGAGAGCCGCGTGCGCAGCAGCGGCAGGAGCGCGGCGCCGGCGACCGCGCCGATCCCGACGCAGCCGAGCAGCAGCCCGTAGCCGCCGGAGCTGAGGTGCAGGCGCGAGGCCGCGACCGACGGCAGCAGCGCCCAGACCGCGCTCGCGAAGAAGACGAACAGCCCGGCGCGCAGCAGGACGACGCGCAGCGCCGGGCTGTTGAGGACGTAGCGGCCGCTCGCGCGGATCGCCGCGCCGAGGTGCTCGCGCGGGAGCGCCGAGGTCGCGACGCGACGGCCGCCTCTCCACCGCCAGACGACCGCGATCACGGCCAGGAACGTCGCCGCGTTGACGAGGAAGACGATCCCCGGCTGCGTGATCGCGACGAGCGCCCCGCCGAGCGCCGGGCCGACCGCGCGCGCGAGGTTCTGGTTGACGGAGCCGAGCGCGATCGCCTGCGTGCGCTCCTCCTCGGGGACCAGCTCCGGCTGGAGCGTCTGCCAGGTCGGCGAGGTCCACGCCTGCCCCGCGCCGACGAGGAACAGCAGCGCGAGCAGCGCCCACGGCGTCACCAGCCCGGCGAGCGCGAGGACCCCGAGCAGCGCCGCCGCGAGCAGCATGAACAGCTCGGAGCCGAGCAGCAGCCGACGGCGGTCGGCGAGGTCGCCGATCGCGCCGGCGGGGATTGCGAGCAGCAGGACCGGCAGGCTCGCGGCCGTCTGGATCAGGGCGAGGAAGCTCGCCGAGGTCGTCAGCGACAGCATCAGCCACTGCGCGCCGACGGTCTGCATCCAGCCGCCGACATTGCTCGCGAACTGCGCCGTCCACATCTCGCGGAAGGCGCCGTGGCGCAGCGGCGCCCATCCGGACTGGTCGTGGCCGGCCATGTCGCGTCAGCTTCTCAGATCGACTGCGTGCATATGTTTCATCCCAGCTATCGTGAATCGCGATGGATCTGCGCCAGCTCGAATACGTCGTCGCGGTCGCCGAGACGCTCAGCTTCACCCGTGCGGCGGAGCGCTGCCACGTCGTGCAGTCGGCGCTCAGCCACCAGATCGCACGGCTCGAAGCGGAGCTCGACACGCGGCTGTTCCAGCGCTCGAGCCGGGCGGTGCGGGTCACGGCCAGCGGCGAGGTGCTGGTCGCCCACGCGCGGCGCGTGCTCGCGACGGTCGAGGACGCGCGCGCCGAGCTGGGCGCGCTGGAGGGGCTCACGCGCGGCCGGCTCGCGATCGGCGCGACGCAGACGGCCGGGCGCGTGCTCGACGTCGTCGCGCTGCTGGGCGACTACCACCGCCGTCACCCCGAGGTGCGGCTGACCGCGTCGAGTGGCCCGGCGGCGGAGCTGGCGGCGGAGGTGAGACAGGGGACGCTCGACCTCGCGTTCGTCGCGACCGACGGCGTCGGCCCGGCGCTCGCGACGCGGACGCTGGTCGCGCGCGAGCCGCTCGTCGCCGTCGTCGGGCTCGACCACCCGCTCGCGCGGCGCAGACGCGTGCGGCTGGCCGAGCTGACCGCCGCCGGTCCGTTCGTCGAGTTCCGCGCGGGGGCCGGGCTGCGGGTCCAGGTCGACGCGCTGTTCGCCGCCGCCGGGCTGACGCGCGAGGTGGCGCTGGAGCTGGGACGGGTCTCCGACCTCGTCCGCTTCGTCGCGCAGGGGTTCGGGACCGCGATCGTGCCGGCCGCCTTCGCACGGCCGCCGGGGGAGCCGGTCGCGCCGGCGGACGGCGCGCGCCCGTTCGCGACGCTCCAGCTCGCCGCGCCGGGTGCCGCGCTGACGGTCCGGGCGGTCTACCGCGACGGCGGCAGCGGCCCGGCCCTGCGGGCGCTCCTCGACCTGCTCGCGGAGGAGCGGCCGCGGGTCAGGTCCCCTCGCGCGGCTGCGGCATGACGTCGCGCTCGACGAGGACGAGGTCGCTCGCCGGGATCGGCTGCCGGGCGATCGCCCAGTAGGTGTCGGCGCCGCCGCTCGACCCGGGGTCGCCCTCCAGCCAGAGGCCGTCGACGCGGACCCGCCAGACGTCCGTCGGGACGCAGGCGAGGATGTCGACGAAGAGCGAGACCGCCTCCCGGTCCACGCCGAGGAAGATGCCGGACCACTCGGCGACGGGGCTGCTGGCGATCCCGGGGCGCGTCATCCGGCGCCAGTCGAGCCCGTGCTCGGCGATCGACGCCCGGTTGGCGGACGGCGTCGCGTGGTAGCGCCAGCCGCTGCCGCGCTCGACCACGAGGTTGAGGCGCCGCTGCGCCTGGGCGTGCTCCTCGGCGATCGCGGCGAGCACCGCGTCGATCCAGCCGGGCTCGACCGTGTCGGCCGCGCAGTGGACGAGGACGGTCCGCAGGTCCCCGGTCGCGCGGCCCCCGGGGCCGTCGCCGACCCACGCGGCTCCCGCCCGCCGCAATTCGACGTCGCCCTCGGGGGAGAGGACGAGTTGTGGTTCCTCCTCGGCCATCGTCAGGTCGCGTTCAGCACGCCGAAGGCGATCTCGGCGAGGAAGAAGACGCCGACCAGGATCGCCATCACACGGTCGCCGAGCAGCTCGTTGCGCGCGGCGAAGGCGAGCGCGACGAAGCCCATCCCGACGACGAAGAAGACGGGGGCGGAGAAGGCGTCCGCCGCCAGCAGGCAGGTCGCGGCGAGCACGACCGAGACGACGATGATCAGCGCGGTCCGAAGGGCTGGCACGCGCGCATCGTACGCGCGCCGTGATTCGACGGCTACTGGCGCGGGAACGCTCGCCGCCGTGGCACGCGTCGCGAACGCCAAGACGGTCGGCGCCGGGGTCGTCGTGATCCTGGCGGCGGTCGCGCTCGGGGTCCTCCTCGTGACGGGGACGATCGGCTCGAAGCACCACGATCACGCGGCGGGTCTGGCGTCGGTCTGCGCGCGCTACGACGCGGCGACCGCTTCCGCCACCGCCGACGCGACCTCCTCCTACCGGGGCGTCTCGTCGGCCGCGCTCACGTCGCTCGCCGCCGCGGCCCGCACGGCGGCGGAGCGCCTCACCGGCTCACCTCGGACGAGCGCCGAGCTGTCCAGCGCGGCGTCGCTCGAGCGGCAGCTCGCGCGCGAGATCGAAAGCGGGTCGCCGACCAGGCAGGCGCTCACCGGTCCCGCCTCGCGCGAGCTGACCCAGGTGAGAGCGCGGCTGAGCATCGTCCTCGCGACCGCCCACGTCGACGGCTGCGCCGGACTCTGACCGCGCGCCCGCGCGTCAGCGCAGGTGCTCGCCGAAGGAGCGGCGTCCCCAGCGGGCCGGTGTCGATGCGGTTGAGGAAGCTGTGGCCGACGCCCGGCCGCGTCGATCATCCCTCGTCGCGCCGGTAGGTCAGGTGCGCGACGCCGCTCGGCGAGGCGAGGATCCGCGTGCAGTCGAGGTCGGTCAGCGGGCCGCCGTCGAACAGGCGGCGCCAGCCGCCGAGCAGCACCGGCGCGACGTGGATCTGCAGCTCGTCGAGCAGGCCGGCGCGCAGGCACTGCTGGGCGAGGTCGGCGCCGCCGCCGATCGCGACGTCCAGCTCGCCGGCGGCCTCGCGCGCCTGCTCGACCGCCTCCTCGACGCCGTCGGTGACGAAGGTGAAGGTGGTGCCTCTGCTGACGATCGGGTCCCGCGCGTGGTGGGTCACGACGAAGACCGGGTGATGGAACGGCGGCTCCTCGCCGAACCAGCCGTCGGCGTTTGGGTCGTCCTCCCAGGGACCCTCGCCGCCGCTGAACATGCGGCGGCCCATCACCGTCGCGCCGGTGCTGCCGAGGATCTCGTCGACGATCGCGGAGTCGGCGTTCGTCTCGCCGCCCGGAAGGCCGTGGGGCTGGCGGAAGCACTCCAGCGCGAACTTCCAGCGGTGCAGGCGGTCGCCGCCCTCGCCGAGCGGCGCGTCGAGGGTGGAGTTGGGTCCCGCGACGAAGCCGTCGAGGGAGGTTGCGATGTCGAGGAATACTTGGCTCATGCGAGATAGACGGCCCGTCGCGGGGAAAGTCATCGGAGGATCATCAGCCGGGCTCCCATCCGCGAACGAGAGGCGACCGTGGCCATCACCAGCATCTTCGAAGTCCAGATCAAGCCGGAGCACGTCGACCGCGCGGCCGACGTCCTCCATCACACCCTGGAGGACACCCGCGCCCGCCCCGGCTCGCTCGGGGTGACGGTCTTCCGCGACCACGCCGACCCCGCGCACTGGGTCGCGATCGAGCGCTGGGAGTCGATCGAGGACGACACCGCCTACCGCCAGTGGCGCGCGGGCGAGGGAGCGGCGACCGCGCTGCGCGAACTGCTCGCCGAGCCGCCCCGGCTGACGATCGCCGTGGAGCACGAGGAGGTCTGAGGGGCGGGGTCAGTCGAGGTCGAACGCGGCGCGGATCGCCGCTGAGAGCGCGTCCTCCTGCGCCGGCAGGATGACGCCGATCTGCTCGCCGAGCGCGTCCTTCGGGATCGTCACGACGTTGTCGCAGCTGACGACGCCGGGTTGGCCGAGCCCGTTGGGCGGCCCGACCGGAACCTCGGTCGAGAGGCCACGGACGGTCGTGGTGATCGGCGCGACCGTGACCCGAGCCATGTGTGGCCGCACCAGCTCGCGGGTGAGGACCAGCACCGGCCGAGCCTTGTCGAGACGGGCCGTGTGAATCGGATGCACTAGTCGAGGCCGAGCGGCGCGCGGACGACGTGCTCGGCGAGCGCGTCGATGTCTGGGTCCTCACCGGCGCGCGCGAGGATCTCCGCGTCTCGTGCCGCGATCGTTCGACGGCGCTCCCGCTCGAGCGCACGGGTGACGACGATCGCTCGACTGCGCCCGTGGCCGTCTGTGACCTGCTGATCGACGAAGTCGACGATCTCGTCGGGAAGGCGGACCGCGATCTGCTTGCTCATACCGAAACGGTACCAGTTTGGGAGCGGCGTCTGACGGCCGTCCCCCGCAGACCCGCGACCGTCACTGCCGCCAGCAGTGAGGCGCCGACCTGGAGCCACCAGCCGCGCTGGAACGCGGCGAGCGCGTGGGGGTGGGAGGAGGCGAGCAGCGCCACCAGCAGCGCGACGCCGATCGCGCTGCCGACCTGGCGCGCCATGTTGAGGACGGCGCTCCCGGTCGTCGCACGGTCGCGCGGGAGCGTGCTGGCGGCCGCGAACAGCGGCGCCTGCGTGAGGCCGGAGCCGGCGCCCGCGACCAGCAGCCCGGGCAGGAAGCGGGTCACGTAGTCCGGGTCGGCGGGGGTCGCCACGAGCCAGAAGGCGGCTCCGAGGCCCAGCAGCAGCGGTCCGCAGACCGCCGGCGCGACACGCCCGAAGCGCTCCCGGATGCGGCCGCTGTTGACGGCGAACACCGCCGCGACGAGCGGCGCGGGCGCGATCGCGAGGCCGGCGCGGATCGCGCTGTAGTGCCAGCTGTCCTGGAAGAAGAGGACGGTCCCCAGCAGCCACGCGGCGAAGGCGACGAAGACGAAGAACAGCGCGAGCGACGCCCGTGTGAACTCGCGGCTGCGGAAGAGCGACGC
>JAATFK010000643.1 GCA_015655225.1 Solirubrobacterales bacterium
CGCAGGTCCCGGGTGAGGGCGGTGACGGTGCGGCCGTCGACGGCCATGGTCGCGGGGCGGCCGGAGGCGTCGAACGTCCATGTGGTACGGCGTCCGTCCGGCGACTCCTGCCAGACCTGGCGACCGGCGGCGTCGTAGCCGGCGCGGGTGGTGCGGCCGATGGGGTCGGTCTCGGCGACACAGCGGTTCATGGCGTCGAACTCGCGCAGGGTCACCCCGCCCAGCGGGTTCGTGATGCGGGTGGTGCGGCCGTTGACGTCGTAGTCGTAGGCGGTGATGCCACCAAGGCCGTCGATCGCGGCGACGAGCTGGCCGGCCGCGTCGTAGCGGAACCGTCGCACGCCGCGCTGCGCGTCGCGCCACTCGACGACCTGGCCCGCGAGGTCGTAGGTCCAGCGGGCGGTGCCCACGCCCGGCGCGACGTGCTCGACGATGCGACCGCAGACGTCGTAGGTCGACCGGGCGACCTCGCCGGTGGGCAGGGTCTGGGTGACGGGTCGGCTGTCGACGTCGTAGCCGATGGTCGTGGCCGCGCCGAGCGGGTCGGTCACGGTGACGAGGCGGCCGCAGGCGTCGTAGGCGTAACGGGTCGTCGCGCCGAGGGGGGAGACGACCTCGACCGGACGGCCGGCCGGGTCTCGCCGGATGACCGTGAGTCCGCCGTCGGCGTCGAGCGCCTCGACGGGGCGTCCGCAGCGGTCGTAGGTGTAGATCGCGGCTGAACCGTCGGCCTGGCCGACCGAGGTGAGGCGTCCGAGCGGGTCGAAGCCGGTGCGCGTGGAGGCCTCGCCGTCCGTGACGTCCACCGAGTTCGGCCCGGCGTCGAGGTCGACGCCCACACGGACGCCGGTCGCGTCGATCGAGGCGACCGGGTGGCCGGCGCGGTCGTACTCCTGGCGCCAGGTGCCGCCGGTCGGGTCGGTGGTGGCGGTGAGCCGGGAGAGGGCGTCGTGCGCAAACTCCCAGCGCGAGCCGTCGGGCAGATCGACCGACGCGAGGTTGCCCAGGTCGTCGAGCTGGCGGGTGATCGCCCGGCCGAGCGGGTCGATCGTCGCGGCTTCCTCGCCGTGCGGGCCGTACTCGACGCTGGTCCGGGAGCCGAGCGGGTCGGTCGTGGCGGCGAGACGGCCGCTGGCGGTGTAGTCGTAGCGCCAGACGCCGCCGTCGGGGTTGCGACGTTCCGCGAGCAGGCCGGACGCGACGTCGTAGGCGTAGGTCGTGGTGTGCCCGGACGGGGTGATGGCGGCGGTGACGCGGCCGAGGGAGTCCCGCTCGAGGCGCGCGGTGCTTCCGAGCGCGTTGGTGGTGCCGACCAGGTCGCCGTGCGCGTCGTAGGAGAAGCGGACGACGACGTCGGTCGGGTCGACGAGCTCGGTGAGCAGGCCGTCGGCCCAGGCGAGGCGGGAGTGCCCGCCCTCGGGGTCGACGATCGTCGACGGGTTCCGCTGCTCGCCCTCGTACGTGTACGTGGTGACAGCGCCGTGCTCGGTGACGACGGTGGTGACGCGGTCCAGCTCGTCGTAGCCGTAGGTGATGTCAGCGCCCGAGGGGGTGACGCTACGCGTCCGGCGACCGCGGGCGTCGTACTCGTGGATGGTCGTGGACCCGTTGCGCTCGGTGAGCAGGACGCGGTTGCCCCAGCGGTCGTACGAGGTGGACTGGCGCTGCTCGTCCGCGTCGACGACGCCGACGAGGCGGCCGCGGTCGTCGTGGAGCCAGGTGTTGGAGCGGGTGCCGTCCTCGTCGGACACGACGGTGGTGCGGCCGGGGAGGTAGACGTAGCGCGTCGTCCGGCCGAACGGGGAGCGCTGCGCGGTGACGCGGTGCTCGGCGTCGTAGACGTTCTCGACCTCGACGACGCCGTCCGCGTCGACGACGGCGCGGACGAGGCCGTGCTCGTCCCAGTCGTAGTTACGGGTACCGGCGGGTCCGGTTGCGGACAGCAGCCGGCCGGCGGGGTCGTAGGAGTAGCCGACCGTGCGGCCGTCCGCGCTGTGCGCTGCGGTGACGCGGCCACGATGCGGGCCGTCGGTCCAGTCCAGGCTGATCCACTGGCCGCGGGCGTGCACGAGGCGCGCGACCCGGCCCGCGTCGTCGCGCTCGAGGGAGACGAAGCTGCGCGACTCAGCGGGGCCCGTCCCGAACGAGCGGAGCACGCCGCCGCTGGTCAGGCGCCACCAGGAGCCGTCGTTGCCGGTGACGACCAGGTCGCCGGACTCGTCCTCGCGGTCGAGCCAGAGGCTTTCGCCGGGTGCGCGGTCCCAGCCGTCGCCGAGGCGGGGGAAGTGGATCTCCCGGCCGTCGGGGAGGGTGAAGCGGGCGAGGCCGCTGGCCCCGTCGAACGCCAGCCCCGCGTCGGTGATCGACGACCAGCCGGGTCCGAACGCGTGGTCGGCTCCTGGTGCAGCAGAGTCGAAGGAGTTGTAGCAACGGCCGTGTGCCAGCGACCCGGCGGCGCCGGGGAACGCGAGGTCGGTCTCGACCTCGAGGAAGTTGCCGGTCGC
>JAATFK010000171.1 GCA_015655225.1 Solirubrobacterales bacterium
CTCGCGCTCCTCGTGGCCACCGTCGTCCTGCGGCAATGGCCACGGCTCAAGCCACGCCGGCCCCAGCGTCCGCAGCATCGAGCGGCTGTTCGAGTCGCGCCACGAACCCCACCACACGGGTGCGCCCGTACGGCTGGGCTTGGCCACCAGGCGCCCCGTGATGCGCTTCGCTCGGTCTGCGGCACTGGCGTTCATGTCCAAGATCCTCGGTCGGGTGCGCTAGCAAGGTGCGCTAGCAATCCTATCGACTTGAGAGTCCGAATCCAGCAGAAGACGCCCTGCCTATCAGTAGACACGGGCGATCGTCCACGACGGGCCTCAAGATTCCCAAGCTTGAGGTCGCGGGTTCGAGGCCCGTCGTCCGCTTGTGCTGGCGCGTTGAAGCTCACCACGCCGGTGATCTCCATCGGATGCCGATCCCGTCTCGATCGCCATCTGAAGGAGCAGTCGTGCGAAGGATCGTTCTGGTGCGGACCGCCGTCGCGGCGACGCTCCTGACGGGCGCTAGCCTGACCGCCTGCGGCGGCAGCACGAGCAGTTCGACGACCACGTCGGCGGCGGTCGTCTCGACGGCAGCCGCGCCGGCACCCGCGTCGACCACCACTGCCGCCACCGCGCCGGCCGCCACCACCGCCACGGCGCCGGCGCCCACGAAGATGGTGCCGGCCGCGATGACGAAGAGCGCGTACATCCAGCAGGTGGACGCGGTGTGCGGCACCATCAACAAGGACTTGGCCAAGCTGGTCACCCAGAGTGACGCCGCCCAGAAGAGAGCAGGGACGACGGATGCCGAGCAACTCGCGGCGGTCGCGCCATTCCTGAGACGCATCCACATGTCGTCGGAGAACGCGCTCGACAGAATCCGTGCGATCCCGACCCCGCCGGGGGGGCGAGAGACCAGGCGAGAGCGTACATCGACGCTGTGAATGCTGAGCTTGCCCTCTCCGGCCAGGCGGCTGACGCGGCCGACAACGACGACGTCGAGACGTTCAACAGCACCTTCAAGCAGATCGACGGCGCCAGACAGCGCGTGGACGGAGCGGCGCAGGGCTTCGGCTTCAAGGTCTGCGGCCACGAGAGATGAGCGTGAGTGGTCAGGCGAGCCTGACTAGACGAATGTCTCACTAGGCGTTGGCGCTTCGGCGCTCTACCTTCTCGCCGATGAGCGAGCGTCCGTCGGCCACGTCTCGCCCGCTGGTCGCCATCGACAGAGACCTCTTGTGGCCCGGGATCAGCGTCGTCGCGATCATCGTCGGCAGCCTCGGTCCGTGGGCGACCTACGGTCCCTTCTCGATCGTGGGGACGGCCGGCGGTCGCAACGGCATCATCACGCTCGTGCTCGCCGTGATCGCCGGCGGGCTCGTGCTCGTGCGGAGGCTGCCAGTGGTCGTCGGCGTGCTGGCGCTCGGGGCGCTCGCCACCGGCATCTACGACACGGTCGACGTCAGCAGTATCGACGTGCCGATCTTCGCAATTTCGGTAGGCTGGGGAATCATCCTCGTCGACGTCGCGTCAGCGAGCCTGCTCGCCTCGGCCGTCGAACACAGACTTCGTCGCAGCCCAAGGAGGGCAGTCCCGATGGTCGATCCACCCGACGAGATGGCAGCGGGCGATCGGCCCGACAGCGACGTCGACGCTCCCACGCGCGAGGCGCCCGCCGCCCCGGAGCCGCGGCGCGAGCCGCGACCCGTCGCGGGCGCTGGCGGGAGACGCTGGGTTCCATGGGCCACGGGCGGCGCGGTCGTCGCGGTGCTGGCGGCGGTCGGCGTCGTGCTCGCGCTGACGGTCTTCTCCTCCTCGGACCATGCCGGCAGTGACTACCAGGCGAAGATCGACCAGATCATGCGCCCGCTGATCTCGGCCAACCGCGCACTCTCGACGTCGCTCACGTCGGTCAGTGGGACGGCGCCGAAGGACGCCGAGAATCAGGTCGGGACAGTTCAGGCCGCGGTGCTGACCGCGCGCGGCGGCCTCGACGCCCTGACGGTTCCCTCCGGTTCCGCGCAGCTGGCCTCCAACGCCCGCGCGACGCTCACGCGTGAGACGGCCTACCTGGCGGCCGTCAGAGAGGCGCTGATGAACCCGGCGAGCGGCAGCGCGGCGCAGACGCAGACGCTCGCCGGCAACCTCACCAGCGCACTGGACGTGATCGCGCCGCCCACCGACGACTGGTCGGGCAGCGTCACCGGCGCCGACGCCCTCACCGCTTGGGCGCCGAGAGCTGTCGCGACTGCCCGGGCCAGAGTCCGCGCCCAGCAGCTTGCTGCCGAGCGGAGCCGGCAGAGACGAGCCGCCGCGCTGAGAAAGAGACAGAAGAAGAGAGCGCCGGCGAGAGCACCGGTCCCCGCCGCGGCGGCCCCCGCCGCGCCCTCTGGCGGCACCGACTGCGGCAGCGGCGTCCACGCCGGTCCGGCGACCAGCTGCCCGTTCGCCTTCAACGTCCAGCAGGCCTACAACCAGGCTCCTGGCGTCGACGCGACGGTCGAGGTCTACAGCCCGACCACGGGACAGACGTACGCGATGACCTGCTCGCCGGCCGGCAACGGCGTGACCTGCTCCGGAGCCAACAACGCATCGGTCACCTGGTGACGTGCGGCGACTGAGGGCCGGCCGCGCCGGCGGACGATGGCGCTGCTCGATCTTGATCGCGATCTCGCTGACGGCGGCCGCCGGCTGCGGCAGCCAGAAGCCGGGCAAGGAGCCGACGTTGCCCGCCGCCCAGGCTCCGCCGCCGCTGTCGGCGCTGACGACGACCGCGCCACGGGCCCCGAGACGCGCGCCGACGGCCCATCCCGCGCGACCGGTCGTCACGCATCGGCCCGCGCACCGAGCCACTCGAGCCCGACCGCCCGCCGGTGCCGGTGGCCCGTTGCTCTCCGCGAGCGACCTTGCGAGTTTCGCAACGCTCCAACGACAGCTCGGAGGCCAGATCGGTCTGGCGGTGTCGGGCGTCGGCTTCGGTCAGCAGGTGCAGACCGCGGGACCGCTGCAGTCCGCGATCGCCTGGTCCACGAGCAAGGTCCCGATCGCGATGGCGATCTACGACGCCGGGCTCGCGAGCAGCCAGCAGCAGAACCTCGATGCGGCGATCACCGCCTCGGACAACGCCGCGGCCGAGGGGCTCTGGGGCGCGCTCGGCGGCGGCGAGAGAGCCGCCCAGCTCGCCGACGACCAGCTGCGCGTCGCCGGCGATCTGCGGACGACTGTCCAGCCGGACGTGCTGCGCAACGGGTACACGCCGTTCGGTCAGACGGTCTGGTCGCTCGCGGACCAAGCGCGCTTCACCGCCGGCATGGCGTGCGTGCCGGCCGGCCGCAGCGTCCTGGCGCTGATGGGCCAGACGATCTCCGCGCAGCGGTGGGGCATCGGCTCGACGGGAGCCGGCGCTCAGATCAAGGGCGGATGGGGGCCGGGGACGCAGCCCGGCGCGGGCGGTGGCTACCTCGACCGCCAGATGGGTGTGACGAGCGTGGCGGGCGTCCCGATCGCGCTCACGATCGCGAGCCTGCCAGCGGACGGATCACATGAGACGGGTACGAGCGACCTGACGGCGATCGCGAGATGGGCTGTCGCCCACATCCACGCGAGCGGGCTGCCGCGCAGACCGATCTGCTCCTAGTCCGGCCTTCGGAGCCGCCGGACATTACGATCCCGCTAGCGATCGATGCCCCGGGCGCTCCGGGCAACTAACCTGCGGGGCATGGCGTACACGAACGCGGAAGCACAGCAGGACATGCTCGACACGCTCGCCGGCCTCGTCGACGAGCTCGGCGGGGCGCTCGCGACCCTCGGCGAGACCTACGAGCAGCTCGACGAGTATGCCGGCGACCGGCTCGAGGAGTCGCTCTTCCGGCCGCTCCAGGCGGCCTACGGCCGCGCTCAGCGGACCCACACGGAGTTCGCGACGCGCGTCCAGCTGCCGATCCGTCCCTTCGCGCCGCAGACGGCCGACGTCGGCCCGAACGACCCGCGCGGCGGGATCGAGCACGCGGCCGACGCGATCGCCGGCGCCGACGAGGGCCTCTCGGCGCTGCAGGACGGCATGCTGCCGGTCGAGGTCGGTGACCGCGAGCTGCGCAGCGGCCTCGCCGAGGTGCGCGAGCTGCTGACGCCCCTGCCGGGCCGCGCCGACGAGCTGCTCCGCTCGCTCGGGCGCTGAGACGCTGCTTTTCGGCCGAGTGGGCCGAGCATCGCGGCCTGCAAGACTCTTGCGCGTGCGCCGCTCGCGCTCCGTCATCGCCATCCTCGCCACGGCCGTGGGCGTCCTCGCGGCGGCCGTCGTCCTCGCCGGCTGCGGCGGAGGCGGCGGCGGCAAGGGCAGCGCCGTCACGCCGCAGCAGTACACGAAGTCGCTCGCCTCCTCGCCGCCGCCGCTCGCCGACCTGCACCAGCGCAGCGGCCAGGTCGAGGGCTCCGAGCAGGACTTCGACGCGCAGATCCGCGCGCTGCGCGGCTTCCCGATCGTGGTCAACTCGTGGGCGAGCTGGTGCGGACCCTGCAGAGCCGAGCTGCCGCTCCTGCAGAGAGCGGCGCTCAGATACGGGACGAAGGTCGCCTTCGTCGGTCTGAACGTCGACGACACCGCCGGCAAGGCGCGCAGCTTCATCGCGAAGTACCCGCTGCCGTACCCCAGCTTCGAGGATCCGAAGAGCAGCGTCTTCCGCGCGCTCGGCGGCGGCGTGGGGCTCCCGGTGACCTTCTTCCTCGACAGAGAGGGCAGAGTCGTCTACCCGCACCAGGGCCAGTTCAGCTCCGAGAGCGATCTGCTCGCGGCGATCCGGCGCTACTCGCTTTGACCCTCGGGGGTCGCTATATTTCGGGCAAGGCCGGATCGCAGGGATCCGGTATGTCGTGCCCGCGCTCGTAGTCGTTGCACCAGCACCCTCCGCGTTCGCAGCACACAAGACCAGCACCACACGGAGGAAACACCAGCATGGCCACAGGAACCGTCAAGTGGTTCAGTGACGACAAGGGCTTCGGCTTCATCACGCCGGACGATCAGAGCAAGGATCTGTTCGTGC
>JAATFK010000010.1 GCA_015655225.1 Solirubrobacterales bacterium
CCTCGATCCAGCGGCCCTCCGAGGACCGCCCCCACATGTTGTCGTCGATCGAGTAGGGCGCCGTCTCGGCGCTCTGGCCGGCCTGTACCTTGACCGGGATGCCGTGCTCGTGGGCGTAGGCGATCTCCTCGTCGCGGCCCATCCGCCAGGAGCGCACCGGCGCGATCACCTTCAGCTCGGGAGCGAGCGTCGCGATCGTCGCCTCGATCCGGACCTGGTCGTTGCCCTTGCCGGTGCAGCCGTGCGCGATCGTGTCGCAGCCCGATCTGCGCGCATACTCGACCGCGAGCTTCGCGATCAGCGGCCGCCCGAGCGCCGTGAAGAGCGGATAGCCGCCGCCGTAGAGCGCGTTCGCCTTGATCGCCGGCGCGAGGAAGTCGCGCGCGAACTCCTCGCGCGCGTCCACGACATGCGTCTCGACCGCGCCGATCCGCTTCGCCTTCTCCTCGATCACGGCGTAGTCCTCGCCCGGCTGGCCGAGGTTGACCGTCAGGCAGACGACCTCCGCCCCGTACTCGTCCTGGATCCACTTGAGCATCACGCTCGTGTCGAGGCCGCCCGAGTAGAGCAGCAGGACGCGCGAGACCTCGGCCGGATCGGCCTCGTAGCTCGCCGTCCGCGCGGGGGCGGTCGCGATGCGGTGGACTTCGGTCTGGGAGGGCTCGGTCATGGGCGCCAATCTACGCGATGGTTGAAGGAGTCGACCGCGACGCGCGGCCTAGAGGAGCGCGGCGAGGCGGGCGAGCGCGTCGTCGACCTCAGCCTCGCCGAGGATCAGCGCGGGCAGCATGCGGACGGTCTCGGGGCCGGTCGCGTTGAGGACGAGCCGCTGCTCCAGCAGCGCGCGCCGCACGAGCGCGGGCGCCCCGTCCACGTCGAAGGCGATCATCAGGCCGACGCCGCGGACGTTGCGCACGCCCGGCAGCGCTCGCAGCCCGTCGCGCAACCGCTCGCCCAGCTCGCCGACGCGGACCAGCAGCGCCGGATCCTCCAGCACGTCGAGCGACGCGTTGGCGGCGGCCGCGATCAGTGGGCCGCCGGCGAACGTCGAGCCGTGGTCGCCGGGCGTGAACACGTCCGCGAGCCGCGGGCCGGTCACGAGCGCGCCGATCGGGAGCCCGCCGCCGAGCGCCTTCGCGCTCGTGAGCGCGTCGGGGACGACGCCGGTCTGCTCGTAGGCCCACATCGTCCCGGTCCGCCCGAGCCCGGTCTGGATCTCGTCGAAGATCAGCGCGGCGCCGCTGCGATCGCACGCGGCGCGCGCCGCCGCCAGCACCTCGACGGGCAGCTGGTGGACGCCGCTCTCCCCCTGGATCGGCTCCAGCAGGACGCCGGCGGTGCGGTCGCCGACGGCCGCCTCGATCGCCGCGGCGGTCGGCTCGACGACGACGAAGCCGGGGACGAGCGGCGCGAACGGCGCCTGCTTCGCCTCCGACGGCGTCGCCGAGAGCGCGCCGTAGGTGCGGCCGTGGAACGCGCCGTGCACGACGACGATCTCGCCCCGCGGGCGCGCCTTGCGCATCAGCTTGATCGCGGCCTCGTTCGCCTCCGCGCCGGAGTTGCAGAAGAAGACCTTGCCGCCGAGCGAGCTGCGCGCCAGCCGTCCCGCGAGCCGCATCGCCGGCTCGTTGTAGAAGAGGTTCGTCACGTGCATCAGCCGGCCGGCCTGCTCGCGCACGGCCGCGACGACCGCCGGATGGCAGTGGCCGACGTTCACGACCGAGATGCCGGAGAGGAAGTCGAGGTACTCGTTGCCCTCGGCGTCCCACAGCCGCAGCCCCTCGCCGCGCACCAGCTCGACGGGGTAGCGCGCGTAGGACGCGATCACGTGGTCGGCCTCGAGCGCCTGGAGATCGGTGAGCGTCATCAGTCGGCCGGCCTCACCATCGTGCCGAGGCCCGCGTCCGTGAACAGCTCCAGCAGGAGCGAGTGGGGCACGCGACCGTCGACGATCACGGCCGAGCTGACGCCGCCGTGGATCGCCTCGACGGCGGCGGCGAGCTTCGGCCGCATCCCGCCGGCGATCGTGTCGAGCACCTTCGAGACTTCGTCGGCGGAGACCTCCGAGATCACGCTCTCGGGGTCGGTGGGGTCGCGCAGCCAGCCGCGCACGTCGGTCAGGAACATCACCTTGTAGGCCTTCAGCGCCCGGGCGACGGCGCCGGCCGCCTCGTCCGCGTTGATGTTGTACGAGTTGCCCTCGCGATCGGCGCCGACCGAGGCGATCACGGGGATGTAGTCCTGCGCGATGTGCGTGATGACGTCCACGTTGACGCGGTCGATCCGCCCGACGAAGCCGATGTCGTCGCCGTTCGGCGCGGCCTGCCGGACGGCGCGGAACAGCAGGCCGTCGTCGCCGCAGAGCCCGACGGCCGGCTGGCCGTGGCGGTTGATCCGCAGCACGATGTCCTTGTTGACCTTGCCGACGAGGACCATCTTCGCGACCTCGACGGTCTTCTCGTCGGAGACGCGCAGGCCGCCGACGAACTCGACCGGGAGGCCGAGCTGCTCCATGTAGCTGGTGATGTCGGGGCCGCCGCCGTGCACCACGATCGGGTTCAGGCCGACGTACTTGAGCAGGACCACGTCGCGGGCGAACTCCTCCCGCAGCGCGGCGTCGGTCATCGCCGCGCCGCCGTACTTGATCACGACGGTGCGGCCGTGGAACTCGCGGATGTACGGGAGCGCCTCGAGGAGCGTCGCGACGTCGCGCGTGGGACCGGGCATCAGGTCGTGTAGTCCGCGTTGATCGTCACGTACTCGTGCGAGAGGTCGGAGAAGAAGACCTCCGTCTCGGCGCCCTCGCCGGCGAGCGCGACGTGGTACTCGACCTCGTCGACCTGGACCGCCTGCTCCAGCGCGCTCGCGTCGAAGCGCAGCGGCTCGCCCGCCGAGCAGACCTGGACGCCCTCGATCGCGACGTCGAACACGAGCGGCGCGTGGTCGGTCAAAGCGCCGCCGAGCGCCTGAGCGATCCGCCCCCAGTTGGGGTCGCCGCCGTGCAGCGCGGCCTTCACGAGCGGCGAGTTGGCGATCGCGCGCGCGGCCCGCTCGACCCGCTCGGGATCCTCGCCCTGGACGACGACGCGGCCGATCCGTCTCGCGCCCTCTCCGTCGTGGACGATCATCAGCGCGAGCTGGCGCAGGAGCGCGTCGAGCGCCTCGCCGAGCGCCAGCTCGTCGTCGGACTCCGGGGCGACGACGACGCCGCTGGCGCCGCTCGCGATCAGGATCACGGTGTCGTTGGTCGACAGCTGGCCGTCGACCGAGATGCGGTCGAAGGAGCGTCTGACGGTCACGCCCAGCAGCAGGTCGGCGGTCTCGGCGTCGAGGACCGCGTCGGTCTGCACGAAGCAGAGCATCGTCGCGTAGTTCGGAGAGATCATCCCGGCGCCCTTCGCCTGGGCGCTGAGCCGCACCTCGCCGGAGGGCAGCGTCACCGTCAGCGACGCCTGCTTGGCGCTCACGTCGGTCGTGCGGATCGCCTCCGCGAAGTCGGCCTCGCCGTCGGCGCGCAGCTCGGCGTGCGCGACCTCCAGGCCGCTGACGATCCGGTCGACCGGGAGCTGGACGCCGATCACGCCGGTCGAGCCGACCGCGACCTGATCGCTCGCGATCGCGGTCAGCCGCTCGGTCGCGAGCTGCGTCGCGGTCACCGCGTCGATCCCCTCCGAGCCGGTCACGGCGTTCGCGTTGCCGGAGTTCGCGACGACCGCGCGCAGGTGCTCGCCGTCGCAGCGGTCGCGACTCACGATCACCGGCGCGGCGAGCACGCCCGAGCGGGTGTAGCGGGCGGCGCTGACGGCGTCGGGCGCGTCGCAGACGAGCAGACCGAGGTCCCGCGCGCCGTCGGGCTTGATCCCGCAGGCGACGCCGGCCGCGCGGAAGCCGCCGGGCAGCCCCTTCGTGCGCTCCTGGACATGAGCGGGGCGCGGGACCCAGCGGGAGCTGAAGAACGTCACAGGATCCCTTCCTGCTCGGGCAGGCCGAACATCAGGTTGAGGTTCTGGACCGCCTGCGAGGACGTTCCCTTCCAGAGGTTGTCGATCGCCGAGAAGACGAGCACGCGGTCGCTGCGCGCGTCGTGGTGGACCGAGATGCGGCAGAAGTTCGTCTCGCGCACGTCGCGGACGCCGGGCGCGACCGTCGTCAGTTCGACGAACGGCTCGTCGTCGTAGGCCTCGGCGAACAGCTCGTCCAGCTCCTGCTGGGAGACGGCGCGCGAGGGCCGCACGTAGGCGGAGATCAGCTCGCCCTGGTCGAGCGGGACGAGGTGCGGCACGAACGTGCAGGTGACGGGCGCGCCAAGCAGCTCCAGCTCCTGGTCGATCTCGGGCGCGTGGCGGTGCCCGGCGATCCCGTAGGGCGAGACGTTCTCGTCGACCGAGACGAAGTGGGTGCGGTCGGTCGCGGCGCGGCCGGCGCCGGAGACGCCCGTCTTCGCGTCGATCACGAGGTCGCCGATCAGGCCGGCGCGCGCGAGCGGCGCGAGGCCGAGTAGGGCGGCGGTCGGGAAGCAGCCGGGGTTCGCGACCACGTCGGCCTCCGCGATCGCGTCGCGGTAGCCCAGCTCGGGCAGGCCGTAGACGGCGTCGGCGATCATCTCCGGCGCCTCGTGCGGCCCGTACCACTGCTCGTAGGTCGCTTGGTCGCGCAGGCGGAAGTCAGCCGAGAGGTCGACCACGCGCACGTCGCGGGCGCGCAGCGCGGCGACGACCGGCGCGGCGGCGTGGTGCGGATAGGCGACGATCGCGGCGTCGACCTCGGCGTGGCGCGCGAGGTCCAGCTCCTCCATCGTCAGCGGGACGCGGTGGTGCGGGTAGAGCGCGTCGAGCCGCCGGCCGGCGTCCGAGCGCGAGGTGAGCGCGGCCAGCTCGAAGCTCGGGTGGCGCCAGAGGAGCGCGGCGGCGAGCGCGCCGGCGTAGCCGGAGGCGCCGAGGACGGCGACGTCAGGCACGGATCGCTCCTCCCACGCCCGCGAGCGCCGTCTCGATCTTCGCCCGCCGGGCGGAGACCTCCTCGTCGGTCAGGGTCCGCTAGGGGGAGCGGAAGGCGAGCCGCAGGGCGAGGCTGACCTTCTCCTCGCCGACCTGGGCGCCGCGGTAGACGTCGAACACCTCGGCGCGCGCGAGCAGCGGGCCGCCGGCCTCGCGGACGATCCGCTCGACCTCGCCGGCGGCGAGCGTGTCGGGCACGACGACGGCGAGATCCTGCCGCACCTCGGGGAAGCTCGTGTAGTCGGCGTAGGCGACCGGGCCCGGCGCGGCGGCCGCGATCGCGTCGAGGTCCAGCTCGAACGCGGCGACACGTCCCAGCTCCCACTCGGCCGCGATCGCCGGGTGCAGCTCGCCGAGCCAGCCGATGCGCGACTCGCTCCCGGCGGGATCGCTCGCGAGGATCGCCGCGCTGCGCCCGGGATGCAGGAAGGGCTCGCTCGCCGCCTCGACCCGCAGCGGGACGCGGAGCTGCGCGGAGAGCAGCTCGAGCACGCCCTTGGCGGCGAAGAAGTCGGCCTCCGGCGGCTGCGACTCGCGCCAGGTGGCGGGACGCGCGGCGCCGGTCAGCAGCGCCGCGAGGTGGTGGGGCTCGGCGGGGCGGGCGCTCCCGCCATCGGAGGCGAGGTAGACCGCGCCCGACTCGAACACCTGCACGTCGGCGGTCCCGTGCGTGACGTTGCGGCGCGCGACGTCGAGCAGCGAGCCGAGCAGCGTCGTGCGCAGCTGGCCCTGGTCGGCCGACATCGGGTTCTCCAGCGCGACCGTCCGGCGGCGCGGGTCGTCCTCCGGCAGCTGCAGGCGGTCGGCCAGCTCGGGCGGGCTCCAGCTCCACCCCAGCAGCTCGTGCAGGCCGGCGCCGGCGAGCACGTCGGCGGCGCGCCGCCGCAGCTCCTGGCGCGGTGTCAGGTGCCCCACCGCGCCGCGCCGCAGCGGCAGCGTCGCGGGCAGCTTGTCGACGCCGTCGATCCGCGCCACCTCCTCGACGAGGTCGGCCTCGCGCGTCACGTCGGCGCGGCGGAAGTGCGGCACGGTCACGTCGAGGCCATCGTCGGCGTCGGCGACGGTGAAGCCGAGCGCGGTCAGGATCTCGGCGGCGCGCTCGCGGGGGACGGCGACGCCGAGCAGCCGCCGCACGTACTCGTCGCGCAGCCGGATCGTCGTCGACTCCTCCTCCCACCAGCGGCCGGCGGGGCCGGCGACGTCGATCGTCCCGGGCGCGACGTGCGCGCCGGCGAGGTCGATCAGCAGCTTGGTGGCGAGCGCGAGTGCCTCGTCGGCGGACTCGGGCGAGAGGCCCTTCTCGTAGCGGCCCGAGGCCTCGCTGCGGAGCGCGAGCTTGGTCGAGGTGCGCTGGATCGCGGGGCCGTCCCAGCTCGCCGACTCCAGCAGGATCCGGGTCGTGTCGGCGTGCACCTCGGAGCGGGCGCCGCCCATCACGCCGGCGATCGAGGTCGGGCCGAGCGAGTCGCAGATGACCGTGATGTCGGGGTCGAGCGTGCGCGTCACGCCGTCGAGCGTCTCGATCGTCTCCCCCGCGCTCGCCTGCCGGACGGTCAGCTGGCCGCCCGCGACGCGGTCGAGGTCGAAGGCGTGGAGCGGCTGGCTCGTCAGCAGCATCACGTAGTTCGTGATGTCGACCACGTTCGAGATCGGCCGCTGCCCGGCCGCCATCAGACGCGCCTTCAGCCAGGCCGGCGACGGCCCGATTCTGACGTCGTCGAAGACGCGCGCCTCGAAGCGGGCGCAGCGGTCGGTCTCGATCGCGACGCCGGCCTCGACGGTCGCGCCGCGCGAGCCGGGATCGTCGAGCCACGGCGGCGGGGCGAGGTCGGCGCCGGTCGCGGCGTGCACCTCGCGGGCGACGCCGTAGACGCCGAGGCAGTCGGGGCGGTTGGGCGTGATCTCCAGCTCCAGCACCTCGGTCCCGAGCGCGAGCGCCTCGTCGAGCGGCTGCCCGGGCATCAGCTCGTCGGACAGGACCATGATGCCGTCGTGCTCGGCGCTGATCTCCAGCTCCCGCTCGGACAGGATCATCCCGTTGGAGACGACGCCGCGCAGCTTCGCCTTCTTCAGTCTCGTGCCGTCCGGCATCCGCGCGCCCGGCTGGACGACCGCGACCGTCAGGCCGGCGGCGACGTTCGGCGCGCCGCAGACGATCTGCGAGGGCTCCTCGCCGCCGATGTCGACCGTGCAGACGCGCAGCCGGTCGGCGTCGGGATGCTGCTCGGCGCTCAGCACGCGGCCGACGACGAACCCGGCGCCGTCGGCGACGCCGTGGTGCAGCACGCGATCGACCTCGGTGCCGGTCAGCGCGAGGCGCTCGGCGAGCTGCGCCGCCGTCAGCGACGGTCGCGTGTACTCGTGGAGCCAGTCGAGGGGGACGCGCATCGGAGCCTCAGAACTGCCGCAGGAAGCGGAGGTCGTTGTCGTAGAAGAGCCGCAGGTCGGAGACGCCGTGCTTGAGGAACGCGATCCGCTCGATCCCCATCCCGAAGGCGAAGCCGGAGATCCGCTCGGGGTCGTAGCCGTGCTCTCTCACGTAGCCGAAGACGTTCGGGTCGACCATCCCGGCGCCGAGGATCTCGATCCAGCTCGTGCCCTTGCAGAGCGGGCAGCGCGTGCCGGCGGCGGTGATCCCGTCGACGCAGTTGAAGCAGGAGACGTCGACCTCGACGCTCGGCTCGGTGAAGGGGAAGAAGTGCGGCCGCAGACGCACCTGCCGCTCCTCGCCGACGATCGCCCGCGCGAACGCGCGCAGCGTCCCCTTGAGGTCGGCGAGCGTGATGTCGACGTCGACCGCGAGCCCCTCGATCTGGTGGCACTGGGGCGTGTGGGTGGCGTCGCTGTCACGCAGGTCGACGCGGCCGAAGACGATGATGA
>JAATFK010000187.1 GCA_015655225.1 Solirubrobacterales bacterium
CGCCGACCGCCACTTCCGGATCGCGAAGGACGGCTCCGGCGAGACCGCGACGACGACCGTCGCCGACCTCGGCAGCGGCGAGGCCGTGCTCGGCGAGCTGGTGCGGATGCTCGGCGCCGACGAGACCGACCGCGCCGCCCGCCAGCACGCCAAGGAGCTGCTGAGAGCGGCCTGAGGCGGCGCGTCGGGGCACGCAAAGTGCCCTGGGAGCCGGCCGCCTGGTGGACTTCCGACCGACCGGCCGCCAGGTCGATCGGCGTAGACTTGGCTGCCCAGTGGCCGTCACTTCCACCACCGCGTCGTCCGCGGACGGCGGGGCACGACGTGAGGTCGAGGGCATCGCCCGGCTCGGGAAGCGGACGAAGCATCTCGTCAAGCGCCTGAGACCGGGCGAGATCGCGGTGATCGACCACCTCGACCTCGATCGCGTCTCGGGCGAGGATCTCGTCTCCTGCGGCGTCGTCGGCGTCGTCAACTGCAAGCCGTCGTCGAGCGGCGGCTACCCGAACATGGGACCGCTGCTGGTGGTCCAGTCCGGCATCCAGCTGATCGACGTGCCCGGCGCGTCGCTCTTCGAGACGCTCCGCGACGGCGACCGGATCGTGCTGCGCGACGGCGAGGTCTGGCGGCGGGGCGAGCTGCTCGCGAGCGGGGAGCTGCAGGAGCCCGCGCGCGTCCAGCGGCAGACCGAGCAGCGCCGCGAGGAGATCGGCGACGCGCTGGAGGCGTTCGCCGCCAACACCGTCCGCTACATGGTCGAGGAGCGCGACCTGCTCTCGGGCAAGATCGAGCTGCCGCGCTTCGACACCGACGTCCACGAGAAGCCGGTCCTGATCGTCGTGCGCGGCGTCGACCACAAGCGCGACCTGAGAGCGCTGCGGCCCTACATCCGCGACGTGCGGCCGGTCCTGGTCGGCGTCGACGGCGGCGCCGACGCGCTGCTGGAGGAGGGCTTCCGCCCCGACATGATCGTCGGCGACATGGACTCGGCGACCGACGCGGCGCTGCGCTGCGGCGCCGAGCTGGTCGTCCACGCCTACCCCGACGGGCGCGCGCCCGGCCGCGAGCACCTGGAGGCGCTGGGGCTCGACTACAAGCTCGTCCCGGCGCCGGGCACGAGCCAGGACATCGCGATGCTGATCGCGGCCGAGAAGGGGGCGCAGCTGATCGTCTCGGTCGGCTCGCACTTCAACCTCGTCGAGTTCCTCGACAAGAACCGCAGCGGGATGGCGTCGACCTTCCTGACGCGCCTGCGGATCGGCGAGATCCTCGTCGACGCGAAGGGCGTGAGCCGGCTCTACCGGCCGCAGCCGGGGCTCGCGCCGGTGCTGCTGCTGCTCGGCGTCGGGCTCGTCGCGCTCGTCGTCGTCGTGCTCGCGACGCCGGCGCTCTACGACGTCGCCGACCTCTTGTGGCTGAAGCTCCAGGTGCTGCTCGGCATCAGCGCGTGAGCCGAACGGCTACCGTCCGCCGCCGTCGATGCTGAACTTCCGCTATCACGCCCTCTCGCTCGTCGCCGTCATCATGGCGCTCGTGATCGGCCTGCTGCTGGGGGTCGCGATCGGCGACAAGGGGCTCGTCTCGAGCGCCGAGAAGGACGTCCGGGCGTCGCTGCGCAGCGACGTCAAGAACGCGCAGCAGCAGCGCGACGCGGCCCAGAAGACGGTCGCGCAGCGGGCGAAGTTCGAGGCCGAGGCGTATCCCTCGCTCGTCGGCGATCGCCTCACCGGCCGGCGGATCGCACTGATCGAGCTGGGCGGGACCTCCGAGGAGATGTGGAACCTGACGCGCGACGCGATCGAGCCGGCGGGCGCGAAGCTCGAGTCGATCTCGGTGATCGGCGAGCCGCTCGACCTGGCGGGGCTCGCGAAGGCCTCGAAGTCGCCGCACTACTCGACGCTCGACGTCGACCAGACGCCGCTGCACGCCTTCGGCGTCCGCCTCGGGATCGAGTTCACGCAGGGCGGCGACCTGCTCGACAACGAGCGCCACACCCTGCTGGCGCAGAGCATCGGGACGCTCGACGGCGCCGACGGCGTCGTCGTCGTGAAGGACCCGGTTCAGATGAACAGCGCCGACGCGGCCAACGCGGCGACGTTCGAGAACGGCCTGATGGTCGGGCTGCGCGAGCACGACGTCCCCGTCGTCGGCGTCGAGGCGACGACGACCGATCCGTCGCAGATCTCCTGGTTCACGAGCCAGAACGTCTCCAGCGTCGACGACCTCGACGACCCGATCGGCCGCGCCGCGCTCGTCTTCGCCCTGCTGAGAGGCCAGCGCGGGGCGTTCGGGCAGAAG
>JAATFK010000381.1 GCA_015655225.1 Solirubrobacterales bacterium
AAGCGCGGTTCGAGCCCAGGGCCGCGCGCGAAGGCGCAAGCAGTGGGGAGACTTTCCCTTCGTGGCCTTCGCGCAGAGCGGTGCGGATGACTCGTTCGGCTGGGCGCCCTCGCTGGCCGGCGGCGCGGCGGAAGCACCGGTAGTCGTCGCGACGTTCGGGTTCGCGGCGAAGCCGACGAGCGTCCGCTCGATCAGCTCGGTGTCGGGGTCCGACGGGCGCCCGACCCACTCGTGGGAGACGGCGACGGCGCCGTCGAGCCCGGCGGCGATCTGCTCGGCGGCCGCGTTGGCGGCCGCGCGGGCCGGCAGCACGAGCACGTGGTTGCGCAGCCCCCAGGTCCCGTTCTCACGTCGATATCCGCGCAGCTCCACCGTCGTCTCCTTCATCACATCGTCATCGCGAGGCGCCGCAGGACGAAGTCGCGCGAGCCGCGCAGCTCCGAGGCGGTCGCTCTGCCGTCGGCGTGCGCGAGGACCGCGTCCGCGACCCGCTCGGCCAGTTCCTCGTCGCTCGCGCCGTCGGCGTGCACGTCGAAGTCGTCGGCCAGCGCCAGGTGCAGCTCGCCGTCGCGGCCGACCGCGACGACCGGCGCGCCGGCGAAGCCGATCGGCGCCTCCTCCGGCGCCGGCAGGCCGACCAGCAGCTGCGCGCCGAGCGCCGCGAGCGCGACGTGCGCCTCGGCGCCGGCGACGCCGGCCGGCGGGACCGTCGCGGTCAGCCCGCGCCGTCCGAGCGCCTGCCGCAGCGGGCCGGTCAGCGCGTCCTCGGCGCTGTCGATCCCGACCAGCAGGCGGTCGCGCGCGACCGGCGCGCGCTCGGCCAGCTCGAGCTCGGCGGTGAGGCGGGCGAGCGCCGCGCGGCCGTCGGCGACCGCCGCGACGGTCCCGCCGGCCGACTGGATCCCGACCAGCTCGACGGTCTGGCCGCGCTCGGCGATCCGCTCCGCGAGCTTCGCGCCGCGCAGCGTCTCGCAGCCGAGGCTGACGACGATCACGGCGCCGACGTTCGGATTCGTCGCCATCCCCAGCAGCTCGTGCTCGGTGTGGCGCAGGTCGTCGCCGACGTGGAGGCAGCCGTGCTGGTGCGTGATCGCGATCGCGCTGGTGCCGGCCGCGATCTCGCGCGCCGCGTGCGAGGAGCAGACGACCGACGGCAGCACGAGCAGATGGTTGCGCACGCCGAAGCGGCCGTCGGCGCGCGGGAAGCCGTCGAGGACCGCGTTGCTCACCGGGCCGCCTCGGGCGCCGGCAGCCGGCCGCTGTTCACGTTGTGGACGTGGACGTGCTGGCCGGCCGCGATGTCGGCGCTGGCGACGCCGATCGCCTCGTCGTACTTGCGGACGAGCTCGCCCGCGCGGATCTCGCGCAGCGCCAGCTTGTGGCCGAAGCGGACGTCGTCGCGCAGCGTCACGTCGCCGCCGTCCACCGTCACCTGCTCGCCGCGCGCGAGGTCGACGAGCGCGACCGCGACGTTGTCGGCCCCGTCGAGGACGAGCGCGCGCGGCCGCTCAGCCATGGTGGTGGTAGGCGGTCTTGATCTGGGTGTAGCGCAGCAGGCCCCATCTGCCGTCCTCGCCGCCGATGCCGGACTCCTTGTAGCCCGTGTGGTGGGCTTGGACCGACTCGCCGAGCGTGCGGTTGATGTAGATCTCGCCGAACTGCAGCTCGTCGACCGTCCGCATCACGGTCTGGTAGTCGCGGCTGAAGAGGTAGGCGGAGAGGCCGTAGCGCGAGTCGTTCGCGATCGCGACCGCCTCCTCCAGCGAGTCGACGCCGATGATCGGCGTGACGGGGCCGAACGTCTCCTCCGTCATCACGCGGTGGCCGGGCTCGACGCCCGTCAGCACGGTCGGCTCCTGCCAGTAGCCGCGCGCGAACGCGTCGCCGCTCGGGCGCCCGCCGCCGGTCACGACCTCGGCGCCCTGCTCGACCGCCGTCGCGACCGCCGCGAGCGACTTGTCGAGCTGCGCGGCGCTGACGAGCGGGCCCATGTCGACGCCGCTCGTCGGGTCGCCGACGCGGATCCCCTCGACGGCGGCGACGTAGCGCTCGGTGAACGGCTCCAGCAGCGAGCGGTGCACGAGCACGCGCTCGGCGCACGTGCAGACCTGGCCGCTGTTGGCGTGGCGCGCCTCGACGATCGCGGGGATCGTGAGGTCGAGGTCGGCGTCGCCCATCACGATCGCGGGCGCCTTGCCGCCCAGCTCCAGCGCGACGCGCGTGAGGTTCTGCGCGGCGACCGCCATGATCCCCTTGCCGGTGTCGCGGTGGCCGGTGAAGGAGACCATGTCGGTCTGGAGCGAGGCGACGAGCGCCTTGCCCGTCTCGCCCGCGCCGGTCACGACGTTGAAGACGCCGGCCGGCAGGTCGAGCTGCTCGTCGACCAGTCTCGTGAACGCGAGCGCGGCCAGCGGCGCCACCTCGCTCGGCTTCGCGACGACCGTGTTGCCGGTCAGCAGCGCCGGGGCGAGCTTGCGGCAGAGGACGGCGAGCGGGAAGTTCCAGGGGCAGATCGCGGCGACGACGCCGAGCGGCGCGCGCAGCAGGTGGAT
>JAATFK010000573.1 GCA_015655225.1 Solirubrobacterales bacterium
CCCGGCGGTGCGAATTGGATCGCTGACGCCGGTCGCTGACGTTCGTCGGAGCTGAAGCCCATGATGCGCGATTCCTTCAATCCCGGGATGGGACACACGGTCGGTCGCGGCCTGGCCGCGATCCTCTCCTCCGCGCGCGAGCCGGGCGCCGACGACGTCGAGCTGCGCGAGGTGCCGCTCGACCTGGTCGAGCCGAACCCACGTCAGCCCCGGCGCGTGTTCGACCCGATCTCGCTCGACGGCCTCGCCGACTCGCTACGGGAGCGCGGCGTCCTGCAGCCGGTGCTCGTGCGCCCGAGCGGCGAGGGCCGCTACCAGCTGATCGCCGGCGAGCGCCGCTGGCGCGCCGCGCGGCTCGCGGGCCTGAGCACGATCCCCGCGCTCGTGCGCGTCCACGACGACGCCGCCGCGCTCGAGCTGGCGTTGATCGAGAACGTCGCGCGCGACCAGCTGAGCCCGATCGAGGAGGCGCACGCCTGCGCGGCGCTGGTCGAGGGGCTCGGGCTGACGCAGGAGGAGCTGGGACGGAGGACCGGCAAGAGCCGCGTCGCGATCGGGAACCTGCTGCGGCTGCTCGACCTGCCCGACGAGGTGCTCGGACTGATCGAGTCGGGGCTGCTGAGCGCCGGCCACGGCCGCGCGCTGCTGACGACGGCCGACCCGGAGGCGCGCATCCGGCTCGCCCGCCGCGCGGTGCGCGAGGCGCTCTCGGTGCGGCGGCTGGAGGAGCTGGCGCGGGAGGCGCCGTCGGACGGGGGCGACTCTGTCCGCGCGGCCGTTCCCGCACCCCCGCCCGACCCCGAGCTGGGACGGATCGCGCGGGAGCTGAGCGAGCTGCTCGGCGGCGAGGTGCGGATCCGCCGCGTCGCGCGCGCCGACGGCTTCCGCGCCGAGCTGCGACTCGCGTCGATCGACGACGCGCGCGAGCTGGCCTCGCGGCTGCGCGGCGAGCGCTGACCGTCCCCACTGGACGCGCCACCCCAGCCCGGGGTAGGTTCGCCCCCGAGATGTCGCTCCGCCGTCCCGCCGCGCTCGCCCTCGGTCTCGCCACCTTGACGCTCGCGCTCGCCGTCGGTGCGGCCGTCGCCGTCGCCGCGACGCCGGCGAAGCCGCTCCCGCCGACCGTCTGGCTCTGCCACCCGGGCGTCAGACCCGACCCGTGCGACGTGGGCCTCGGCACGACGCGCGTCACGCCCGCCGGCGCGCGCGTCGCCCCGCAGCGCGTCGTCGCCGACCGCGCACCGAAGCTCGACTGCTTCTACGTCTACCCGACCGTCGGCGACCAGACGGCGCCCGTGGCGACGCTCCGGATCGACCCCGAGGAGCGCTCGATCGCGCGCTTCCAGGCGGCCCGCTACAGCCAGCACTGCCGCGTCTTCGCGCCGATGTACCGCCAGCAGACGCTCCAGGGGATCTTCTCCGGCAGAGCGCTCCAGACCGGCCCCACGAGCGACGGCTACCGCGACGTGGCGGCCGCCTGGACGTCCTACCTGGCCCACGACAACCACGGCCGCGGGGTCGTCCTGATCGGCCATTCGCAGGGGAGCTTCGTCCTGCGCGAGCTGATCAGACGCGTGATCGACCCGAAGCCGCGGGTGCGCCGGCTGCTCGTCTCGGCGATCCTGCTCGGCGGCAACGTCGAGGTGCCGGCCGGCCGCGACGTCGGCGGCGACTTCCAGCACGTCCCCGCCTGCCGCTCGGCGACGCAGTTCGGCTGCGTGATCGCGTTCTCGACCTTCGACCAGCCGCCGCCCGCGACGAGCCTCTTCGGCCGTACGGCGACGCCCGGCCGCCAGGTGCTCTGCACCAACCCTGCCGCGCTCGCTGGCGGCAGCGGCACGCTCGACCCGATCTACCCGACGCAGCCGTTCGCGCCCGGGACGCTGCTGTCGGTCGCGATCAGACTGCTCGGCACGCCGCTGCCGAGCGCGCCGACGCCGTGGGTCGCGGCGCCCGGCGCCTACAGCGCCAGCTGCTCCTCGGCCGGCGGCGCGAACGTGCTGCGGATCGTCCCGCTCGCTGGCGCGCCGACGTTCAGACCGTCGCCGGACCCGACCTGGGGCCTGCACCTGCTCGACGCGAACGTCGCGCTCGGCAACCTCGTGGCGCTCGTCGGCTCGCAGGGCCGGGCGTGGGAGCGCGCCCGGGGACCCCGCACGTAGCGCACGGCGTCGTCGGAGACCCGCACGTCGCCGGGCGCACACGGGTATCGTCCATCGCGCCCATGAGCCACGTTCCCCATCTCGACTACGTCCGCGACCAGCACATCGAACGCGTCGTGCCACTCGCCACCCCCGCCCTCCTCCTCCACGAGCTGCCGCTCTCCAGCGCGCAGGCGGAGGTCGTGATCCGCGGTCGCCGCGAGGTGACGGCCGTCCTCGACCGCACCGACGACCGCCTGCTCGTCGTCGTCGGCCCGTGCAGCGTGCACGACCCGCTCGCCGCGCTCGACTACGCGCGCCGGCTGCGCACGTTCGCGGCCGAGCACGAGGAGGACCTCTGCATCGCGATGCGGGTCTACTTCGAGAAGCCGCGCACGACGGTCGGGTGGAAGGGCTTGATCAACGATCCGCACATGGACGGCAGCGGCGACGTCAACGCCGGCCTGCGGCTCGCGCGCAGACTGCTGCTGGAGGTGCTGGAGCTGGGGCTGCCGGTCGGCTGCGAGTTCCTCGACCCGATCATCCCCCAGTTCATCGCCGACACCGTCTCGTGGGGCGCGATCGGCGCGCGCACGACCGAGAGCCAGACCCACCGGCAGCTCGCCTCCGGGCTGTCGATGCCGGTCGGCTTCAAGAACCGCACCGACGGCGACCTCGGCGTCGCGGTCGACGCCGTGCGGGCCGCCGCCGCGCCGCACTCGTTCGCCGGGATCGACGTCGGCGGCACGCCCGCGATCCTCCACACGACCGGGAACGCCGACTGCCACGTGATCCTGCGCGGCGGGCGCGGGGCGCCGAACTACGACGCCGCGTCGGTCGCCGCCGCGCGCGCGAAGCTGCGGGCGGCCGGCCTGCCGGAGCGCGTGATCGTCGACGCCTCGCACGACAACAGCCGCAAGGACCACGAGCGCCAGCCGATCGTCGCCGCCGACATCGCGGACCAGATCGCGGGCGGCGACGAGGCGCTCGTCGGGACGATGCTGGAGTCCTTCCTGGTCGCCGGGCGTCAGAGTCCCGAGGACGCCGACGGCGAGCTCGTCTACGGGCAGTCGGTGACGGACGCGTGCATGGACTGGGAGACGACCGTCACGGTGCTCGACCGCTTCGCCGCCGCCGTGCGCGCGCGGCGCGACCGGCGCGGCGCGGCGGCCGCCTAGGCGGAGGCCGGCGTCGCCGGCTCGGGGTCGGCGTAGCGCGCGACGGTGAAGCCGATCAGCATCGGCACGTGGACCGCGAAGACGACGAGCGAGAGCGTCAGCACGACGAGCGCGCCGCCCTTGACGTCGTTCTGGAGGAAGGCGTACTCGATCAACCCGGCGATGATCGTGTACGCGAGCAGCGACCATCTGGCGACCGCGAAGAAGCGAGTCCAGGCGAAGCCGGGCACGCGCAGCAGCAGGCCGACGTTGACGGCCAGCACGAGCACTGAGGCCGCGAGCAGCGCGATCGCGGGGCCGAGCGGGACGTGCTGGGGCAGGTGGGCGGCGAGGTAGATCCCGCCCGCGAGGATCAGCGCCAGGGACGCCATCCCCAGCTGCGTGACCGGCGGCATCGGCCGATCGGCGTCGCTCATCCGGCGCGCAGCTTGGTCATGATCACGAGCGTCGCGACCTGCATCAGGCCGAGGATTCCGGCCGAGTAGATGAAGCGTCTCATCAGCCGCTCGATCACCCGCGGGTTCGGGCGGGGCTTGCGCAGCTCGATCAGGACGGCGATGTTGGCCGGCTCCAGCAGCCCGAGCGCGATCACCGCCATCACGCCGACGACGATGTAGCTCGCGACGACCCAGCTGTGGTTCGCGTAGCTCGGCTGGACGGTCCCGAGCAGCGAGCCGAGCTGCCAGCCGCACGCGAGCGTGGCGGCGACGACGGTCGGCATGATCACGACCATCTTCGGCATCAGCTTCGTGTTCAGCTCGATCCGCGCCGGGATCGAGAGTCTGCCCATGATCGGGCCGAGCACGAAGCCGAGGAAGAGGTCGATGATCGTCCAGGCGGCGCCGAAGGCGACGTGGAGGAACTCGAGCGGCCAGAAGCGGTCGGCCGCGATCGCGACGACGACGGCCGCGAGGATGACCGCGATGAACGGCAGCGCCGCGCGCGGGACGACCTCGAAGTCCGGGCGGCCGACCGCGTCCGGCGGGGCCGGAGACGGCGACGTCGGACACGGGTGCGACGTTATCCGAAATCTTGCGCGCGTCCAGCCCCGTCGCGCGGGTCATTCGCGGATCGCCTCGGCGCGCACGTTCGCCGGCCGAGCCTGCGCGCGGTCGACGTAGGAGCGCAGCGTCCCGGTGTCGTGCACCAGCTCGCGGCGCAGGGCGGTCTCGAGGATGCTGGAGCAGAGGACGTCGGCGACCGTGAACGTGTCGCCGAGCAGCCAGTCGCGGTCGGCCAGGCGCTCGCGGAACGCGTCCCCGATCGGCGCGAAGCGCTCCGCGTGCGGGGTCTCGTCCTGCTCCGCGCGGCGCGCGCGGCGCCAGTCGTAGACGGCCGGCTCCAGCTCGGCCATCGCGAAGACCGTCCACTGGTACGTGAGGGCACGAGCCGTCGTCGCCGGCGGCGGGACGACGCCCGACTCGGGGAAGAGATCGCCGAGGAAGAGACAGATCGCGGCCGACTCGAAGACGTTCGTCCCGTCGTCCAGCCCGAGCACGGGAACGCGGCGCAGCGGATGGCGCCTGGCGTGCTCGTCGGAGGCCTTCTCCTCGCGCGAGATGATCGTCAGCTCGTACGGCGCCCCGATCTCCTCGAGCGTCCAGAGAACCCGCGTCGAACGCGATCCCGGCCGGTGGTACAAGCGCATCAGGCGATCCTCGCTGTCGGTGGCGGTGCGGGGATCGTACGGGGACTCAGGTCCCCTCCTGGGGCGGATCGGCCGAAAGCGCCTTGAATGCGTTGACGACCCACTCGGCGAGGGCCAGGCCTTGGTCCTCCAACGTCGTCATCGCCAACAGCTCGTCGGGGTACCGCAGGCGCGCGAGCCGGTCGTAGCCGCCGACCGAGAAGGATGCGAACCCGTCCGCCGCGTGTCGCTCGCGCCACTCGGCATTGCGAGAGCGCGTCGTCCGGTCGTCCTTTGCCGGGAAGGTGGCGCCCGCGATGAAAGCCCACGAACCTCGGCGGGGCTCGACGTCCCGCATGTCCTCGACCCTGCGCAGTCCCCATTCGAACCAGGCCCCTTCCCAAGGCGTCTGGTCCGTCCCGGTCCGGTCGACGGCGTACGTCGCCCAGTACCCGAGCCCGAACGAGAGAGAGCCCGCGCCCCCGCCGACTCGTCGGAAGTGGCGCGGTCTCGCCCACAGCTCACGAACGTGGCCATCCGCCACCTCGCAGATGCCCGCCGCCGCCGCGGCGCCCGCGTCGGCCTCCATCAGTGCCAGTGCCGAGCTCGCAGTCAGTGCGTCGGGATCCATCAGCCCCTCCTCTCGTAGATACGCCAGGTACTCGTCGAGGAGCCATCGCTCCCCCGCCGGCAGGCCGGCGTCTCGCGCTCGATCGAGCGCACGCGCCACCTCGTGCCACCGGGCGAGCACGACGCCGACCGGCAGCTCCGCATCCGGTGGCGCACTGTCGCGCGGCGCCACCAACACG
>JAATFK010000431.1 GCA_015655225.1 Solirubrobacterales bacterium
GGGGGGGGGGGGGGGGGGGGGGGGGGGGGGGGGGCGGTCCCGACGGGCAGCCTCCATGGCCCCCTTCGATGCTGAGATGGACCGGCCGGCCGACGGCGGCAGCAGCGAACTGGCCGGTCCGGCCGCGCTGGGGGCCGCGCCGGCCGACGCCGGCAGCCGCGAACGGCCCGGCCGGCCGCACCGCGAACCGGGACGCGGCCGACGGCGGCACCGCGCGGACGCAGCGAACGGCCCCGCCGGCGGCGCCGCAGACCGCGCCGGCCGCCGCGAACGCCCCGGCCGGCGGCACCGCGAACCGGGACGTGGCCAGTGACGGCACCGCGCGGACCGGACTCCATCCTCTCGTGGCTCGTTTGAGCCCGGCGGCCCGACGAAGCCGGACGGGCAGCGCCCCGTCTACCCGCCCCCTCCAGCCCGCCGCGCCAGCGCCCCCCCGAGCGCTGCCACGTCGAGCCCCGGATCCTGCGTCGCCAGCCACCGCGCGGCCGCTCGCCGGCCGCCGAGCGCTCGCACGCCGGCGGCTCCGTGCTCCTCGGCGAAGTCGGCCAGCGCGTGCAGGCGGCGGGCCTCCAGGCGGCGCGCGGCGACGTCGATCGACGCGCGGTGCGCCTCGACCGCGTCGAGCAGGTCGTCGATCCCCGTCGGCGGCGGGACTGAGCTGACCGCGACGACCGCCGTGTCGCGCGCGCCGACGGAGCGCAGCGCCGCGTGCAGGTCGCGCCGCGCGCGCGTCGCGATCACGCCGAGGTCGGCCTTCGTCACGACCAGCACGTCGGGGATCTCCATGATCCCGGACTTGAGGAACTGCAGCGCGTCGCCGGAGCCGGGCTGCACGATCACCGCGACCGTGTCCGCCACGTCGGCGACCTCGGTCTCGGACTGGCCGACGCCGACCGTCTCGATCACGACGACGTCGAACGCCGCCGCCAGCGCGTGCGCGGCCGCCCGGGTCGCCGGCGCGAGGCCACCGAGCCGTTCCCCCGCCGCCATCGAGCGGATGAACACCGCACGGTCGGCGGGGTCGAAGTCGATCCGCGCGCGGTCGCCGAGCAGCGCGCCTCCCGAGCGCTTCGAGGAGGGGTCGACCGCCAGCACCGCGACCGACCGGCCTCGTGCCCGCCAGCCCGCCACGAGCCACGAGAGCAGCGACGACTTGCCGGCGCCCGGCGGCCCCGTGATCCCGACGACGTGCCCGGGCGCCTCGCCGCCGAGCGCGGCCGGGGCCACCTCCGCCAACAGAGCCGCGATCGCGGGCCGCGCGGCCGCGGTGCGGTTCTCGACCAGGTTGCAGACGGCGGGCGCGACCGTCAGGTCGCCCGCGCGCAGCCGCGCGCCCAGGTCTGCTCCTTCGCTCATGCGGGGGCGAAGGCTACGAGGCGGGGGCGTCGGCGGCGACCGACAGGCCGTTGCGCTCGGCCACCAGCGCCACGATGTCCCGCATGATCCGCGAGATGTCGAAGTCCTTCGGCGTGTAGACGGCCGCGACCCCGGCCGCCTTCAGTGGCGCCACGTCGGCGTTCGGGATGATCCCGCCGACGATCACCGGCACGTCCCCGAGCCCCGCCTCGCGCAGCGCCTCCGTGACCGACGGGATCAGCTCGCGATGGGAGCCGGAGAGGATCGAGAGCCCGACGACGTGGACGCCCTCCTGCAGCGCCGAGGCGGCGATCTGCGCCGGCGTCAGCCGGATCCCCTCGTAGACGACCTCCATGCCGGCGTCGCGAGCGGCGACGGCGATCTGCTCGGCGCCGTTCGAGTGGCCGTCGAGGCCCGGCTTGCCGACGAGGATCTTGACGCGCCGGCCGAGCGCGTCGGAGAGCCGCTCGACCTCGTCGCGGACCTCCTCCAGCGCGTCGTTGCCGATCGACGCGGACTCGCCGACACCGGTCGGCCCGCGGTAGGAGCCGAACGCGTCGCGCAGCGTCTGGGACCACTCGCCGGTGGTCGCGCCGGCGCGCGCGGCGGCGATCGTCGCCTCCATCACGTTCTCGTCGCTCGCGGCGACGCGCGCCAGCTCTGCCAGAGCGGCGTCCACGGCGCCCTGGTCGCGCGAGGCGCGCCACGCCGCGAGCGCCTCCTTCTGGTGGCGCTCCACGTCGGGGTCGACGACGAGGATCCCGCCGTCGCCGTCGGCTGTCAGCGGGGACGGCTCGGTCTCGGTGTATCTGTTCTGCCCGACGACCGTCAGCTCGCCCGTCTCGATCCGGCGGATCCGCTCGCGGTGGGACTCGACCAGCGCCGCCTTCATGTACGGGACCGCCTCGACCGCGCCGCCGTGCTCGGCGACGATCGCCATCTCGGCGCGGGCGCCGTCGAGCAGCTCGTCGACGAGCCCCTCCATCACGACCGAGCCCTCGAAGATGTCGGGGTACTCGAGCAGGTCGGTCTCGAACGCGAGCACCTGCTGGAGCCGCAGCGACCACTGCTGGTCCCACGGGCGCGGCAGCCCGAGCGCCTCGTTCCAGGCCGGCAGCTGCACGGCGCGCGCGCGGGCGTTGCGGCCGAGCGTGACGGCGAGCGCCTCCAGCACGATCCGCTGCACGTTGTTCTCCGGCTGCGCCTCCGTCAGCCCGAGCGAGTTGACCTGCACCCCGTAGCGGAAGCGGCGCTGCTTCTCGTCCGTGACGCCGTAGCGCTCGCGTCCCAGCTCGTCCCACAGGATCGACATCGCGCGCAGCTTCGCGTGCTCCTCGATGAAGCGGACGCCGGCGTTGACGAAGAACGAGATGCGCGAGAAGACTCTCCCCATCAGCTCCTCGCGAACGCGTGGGCGGACCTCGTCGAGGACCGCGATCGCCGTGCTCATCGCGTAGGCGATCTCCTGCACCGGCGTCGCGCCCGCCTCCTGGAGGTGGTAGGAGCAGATGTTGATCGGGTTCCACTTCGGCACGTGCTCGACCGTGTAGGCGACCATGTCGGCGATCAGGCGCATCGACGGGGCCGGCGGGAAGGCGTACGTGCCGCGGCTCAGGTACTCCTTGATGATGTCGTTCTGCGTCGTGCCCTGGAGGGCGGCGGCGGGGACGCCCTGGTCCTCGGCCGTGACGATGTAGAGCGCGAGCAGCCAGGCGGCGGTCGCGTTGATCGTCATCGACGTGTTCATCTGGTCGAGCGGGATGCCGTCGAGCAGCGCTTTCATGTCGCCCTTGTGCGCGACCGGGACGCCGACCTTGCCGACCTCGCCGCGGGCCAGCTCGTGGTCGGGGTCGTAGCCGGTCTGCGTCGGCAGGTCGAACGCGATCGAGAGGCCGGTCTGGCCCTTCGCGAGGTTGCCGCGATAGAGGGCGTTCGACTTCTCCGCCGTCGAGTGGCCGGCGTACGTCCGCATCATCCACGGACGGTCGGGCTGCGTCAGGCGGTGCGGGGGGCGGGGGGCGTCGCTCATCCGGGCGATTGTAGAGTTCGCGCCCGTGAACGGCTCCCGGTTCCAGCAGCGCGCCATCGACGTCGGCCACCTCGGCGTCGCGCGCGCCGTCGCCGCGTGGCAGGTCGGCGACGTGCTGATCGACCCCGGGCCTGCCGCGACGCTCCCCGCGCTGCTGGAGGGGATGGGGGAGTGGCGGCCCCGCGCGCTGCTGCTGACGCACATACACCTCGACCACGCCGGCGCGGCCGGATCGCTCGTCGCGCGCTGGCCCGACCTCGAGGTCTACGTGCACGAGCGCGGTGCGCCGCACGTCGCCGATCCCTCGAAGCTGCTGGTGAGCGCCGGTCGCCTCTACGGTGAGGACAACATGCCGCGGATGTGGGGCGAGACGCTGGCGGTGCCGCAGGAGCGGATCCACACGCTCTCCGGCTGCGAGTCGCTTCCGCTGGCGGGCGGCTTCCGCGGCGGCTTA
>JAATFK010000603.1 GCA_015655225.1 Solirubrobacterales bacterium
GCGGTGCCGGCGCGGCCCATGTGGTCGGCGAACGGCGCCAGGTGGCGTCTCGCGAACATCGGCTGCACGAGCGCCCGCTGGCGCTGCCATGACGGGCCCTCGTTCGTGACGAGCCCTCTGCCGAGCACGCGCGTCAACAGCTCGTACTGGTTCGACTTGCCGTAGTTGTCCTGGTTGCTGACGAGGACGTGCCTGACCTGCTCGGCGCCGCGCACGAAGTGGACGACGCCGCCGGCGAGGTCGAAGCGCACGACGTCGCCGTAGTGGGCGGCGTAGTGGTCCATGGCGTCGAGCGGGCTGCGCTGGATCCGCAGCAGCGCGCGCACGATCGCGCGGCCTTGCGGCCCCGGGGCGAGCGGCGCGCGCGGGGTGCCGGAAGCGGTGGGAGCGGGGGAGGTGACGGCCATGGATCGCACCGTACCATGTGACATCATTTGATGCCACACCTGGTGGTCGGATAGCGTGGCACGAGCCGGCGAAGCGGTCGCCGTGAGCAAAGGGAGGACGGGTCAGATGGAGCGCAGCACGATCCCCGCGCCGGCGGGACCGGCGGTCGAGGCCGCGACGGTCGGCGAGGCGCTGCGGCGGACCGCCGCGAACCACCCCGACCTGGTCGCGGTGCGGACCCTCGACGGGTCCGTCTCGCTCACCTGGGCGGAGCTGCGCCAGCGCGTCGACGCGCTCGCGCGCGGCCTCGCCGGCCTCGGCGTCGGTTACGGCGACACGGTCGCCCTGATGCTCGCCAACCGGCCCGAGTTCCACATCGCCGACCTCGCGGCCGTGACGCTCGGCGCCGCGCCCTTCTCCGTCTACCAGACCTACGCGGCCGAGCAGGTCGGCTTCGTCGTCGGCGACGCGGCCGCGCGCGTCGCGATCGTGGAGCAGGCGTACCTCCCGGTCGTGCTGGCGGCCCGCATCGACCTGCCGGAGCTGGAGCACATCATCGTCGTGGACGGCCCCGGCGACGGCCACGACGCCGAGCCGGTCGGCGTCCTGCGCCTCGACGAGGTCGAGGGCGCGAACCCCGGCTTCGACCTCGACGCGGCGCTCGCCGCCGTCGGCCCCGACGACGTCGCGACGCTGATCTACACCTCCGGCACGACCGGGCCGCCGAAGGGCGTCGAGATCGCGCACCGCAACGTCTTCGGCACCGTCCGCAGCGTGCAGAGCATCATCGAGCTGGATCCCGGCGCGAAGGTGATCTCGTGGCTGCCGGCGGCGCACATCGCCGAGCGCGCCGCGCACCACTACATCCCGATCGTCTACGCCTGCACGATCACGACCTGCCCCGACCCGCGCCGCATCATCGAGGCGCTGCCGCAGGTCCACCCGACCTGGTTCTTCGCCGTCCCGCGCATCTGGGAGAGACTGAAGGCGGGGCTCGAGACGATGGTCGCCGCGCAGCCGGAGGAGGCGCGCGCGAGAGCGCAGGGCGCGCTCGACGCCGCGCTCACGCGCGTGCGGCTGCGGCGCGCCGGGGAGGAGGTGCCGCCCGAGCTGGAGGCGGCGGTCGCGCGCGCCGACGCGGAGCTGTTCAGCGGCCTGCGGGCGATGCTCGGCCTCGACGAGGTCGTCACCGTCAACGTCGGCGCCGCCCCGACGCCACCCGAGGTGATCGAGTTCTTCCACGCGATCGGGATCGAGCTCGCGGAGCTGTGGGGGATGTCGGAGACCTGCGGCTCGGGAACCGTCAACCGGCCCGGCGAGGTCCGCATCGGCACCGTCGGCCCGGCCGCGCCCGGCAACGAGGTGAGACTCGCCGAGGACGGCGAGCTGCTCGTGCGCGGCGCCTGCGTGATGCGCGGCTACCGCAACCGCCCGCGCCAGACGCGCGAGGCGCTCAGCCCCGACGGCTGGCTCGCGACCGGCGACGTGGCGACGATCGACGAGGACGGCTTCGTCACGATCGTCGACCGCAAGAAGGAGCTGATCATCAACGCCGCCGGCAAGAACATGTCGCCGGCGAACATCGAGGCGACGGTCAAGAGCGCCAGCCCGCTGATCGGCCAGGCGTGCGTGATCGGCGACGGGCGCCAGTACAACACCGCCCTGCTCGTGCTCGACGCCGACTACGCGCCGCTGTGGGCGCAGCAGCACGGGATCGAGGAGACCGATCTCGCCGAGCTGGCGGTGCGCGAAGAGGTGCGCGCGGCCGTGCAGGAGGCGATCGACGGCGCCAACGCGCGCCTCTCGCGGCCCGAGCAGATCAAGTCCTTCACGCTCGTGCGCGGCGACTGGCTGCCGGGCGGGGAGGAGCTGACGCCGACGATGAAGCTGCGGCGCAAGCCGATCGGCGAGAAGTACGCGGAGGAGATCGCGGCGATGTACGCCGGCTGAGCGCGCCGGACACATCCCGGAGACAGCTTCCCGGGGCAGCTGTCCTACACTGAGGTCATGTCCTCCAAGCGCCAGATCCACGTCGGCAGCGTGCCGATCGGCGGCGGGGCTCCGGTCGCCGTCCAGACGATGACGAAGACCGAGACCGCCGACCTCCAGGCGACGATGGCGCAGATCCATCGCGTCGCCGAGGCGGGAGCCGACATCGTCCGCGTCGCGGTCCCGCGCGAGCAGGACGTGGAGGCGCTCAGAACGATCGTGAGAGAGTCGCCGATCCCGATCATCGCGGACATCCACTTCAACTACACGCTCGCGCTCAGAGCGATGGACGCGGGCGCGCACGCGGTCCGCATCAACCCGGGCAACATCGGCGGCTCCGACAGAGTCGCGATGGTCGTCGCGAAGGCGAAGGAGACCGGCACGCCGCTGCGCATCGGCGTCAACTCCGGCTCGCTGCCGAGACACCTGCACGAGCTGGAGCGCGAGAACAGCGTCGAGGCGCTCGTGACCGCCGCGACCGAGTTCGTCGAGCTGATGGAGCGCCTCACGTTCGACGACTTCAGAGTCTCGATCAAGTCGACCAACGTGCCGAACACGATCGCCTCCAACCGGCTCCTCTCGCAGCGGATCCCCTACCCGCTCCACCTCGGCATCACCGAGGCCGGGACGAGATGGTCGGGCTCGCTCAAGAGCTCCGTCGGCCTCGGCACGCTGCTGGCCGACGGGATCGGCGACACGATCCGCATCTCGCTCTCCACCTTCCACGCGGAGGAGGAGGTCAAGGTCGCCTGGGAGATCCTCAAGGCGCTGCAGCTGCGCGAGCGCGGCCCGGTCCTGATCGCCTGCCCGACCTGCGGCCGTCTCCAGTTCGACATGGACACGGTCGTCGCCGACATCGAGAAGCGCCTGGAGGCATACCCCGACCCGATCGAGGTCGCGGTCCTCGGCTGCGCCGTCAACGGCATCGGCGAGGCGTCGCACGCCGACTTCGGCATCACCGGCGCGAAGAACGAGGGCCTGATCTTCAGCCGCGGCAGAGCGCTGCGGAAGGTCCCGCAGGACCAGCTGGTCGACACGCTCTTCGCCGAGATCGACAAGTACGTCGCCTCCAGAGAGATCGACGTCGACCACGCCGAGGCCGCCGAGGGCGCCGCCTGGCTGCAGGCGATCGAGGAGGAGAACGCGGGGGAGATGACGCCCGAGCGGCTCGCCGCGCTCGAGAAGGCCGCCGCGAACGCGGCCGACGCCAATGACCTCGACGAGATGTCCGGCAGCCTGCTCGACGTCGTCGCCGCCCGCCAGCGGCTCGACGAGCAGGAGTCGCCGACCGCCGGCCGCCGCTTCTCGCGCACGTAGCGCGCGGCGGCCACCTGAAGCGGCGCGCGGGCCGCGTGCCCGGCGCTAGGCTGGGCACGTGGCCAGCCTCGCCTACGACCGCTCCGGCACCGGTGCCCCGCTCCTGCTGGTGCACGGGATCGGCTCGCGGCGCGGTGCCTGGGATCCGGTCCTCGCCGTCCTCGGCGGCACGCGCGACGCGATCGCGATCGACCTGCCGGGCTTCGGCGACTCGGCGCCGCTGCCGCCGGGCGCCGTCCCCTCGGTGCAGGGGCTGGCGGACGCCGTCGCGGCGTTCGTGGAGGAGCTGGGGCTCGAGCGCCCGCCGGACGTCGTCGGCAACTCGCTCGGCGGCGCGATCGCGCTGGAGCTGGCCCGCCGCGGCGTCGTCTCCTCGGCGCTGCTGCTCTCGCCGGTCGGGTTCGCCTCGCCGGGTGAGGCGCGCTACGGCGTCGCAGTCCTGCGCAGCTTCCGCTTCACCGCCAGACGGCTCGCGCCGGTCGCCTCGCAGGTCGCGGGCACGGCGCTCGGCCGCGCGCTGATCGGCGGCCTCACCTTCGGCCACCCGACGCGCGTGGAGCCCGCCGCGATGGCGGCCGACGTCGTCGGGCTCGCGCGCGCGACCGGCTTCGAGGCGACGCTCCGCGCGATCGCCCACCACCGCTTCGAGCACGGCGAGCGGCTGCGGGTGCCGGTCACGGTCGCGTGGGGCACGCGCGACCGGCTGCTGCTGCCGCGTCAGGCCGACCGCGCGCGGGCCGCGCTGCCGCTCGCGCGCCACGTCCCGCTCGACGGCTGCGGCCACGTGCCGATGCCCGACGCGCCGGCCGCGATCGCCGCGCTGCTCGCGCTCAGCGCTGCCGACGGCGCAACTCCCGGTGTCGCGGCGGGTTCTCGAGCCTGAACCCCGTCCGCCGCCGCCGAGGCGCTCGCTACAGTCCCTCGGCCCGTCCCGCGCGTCGCCGACCCCGGTCGCGCGCAGGGAAGCTCGCCGAGAAAGGAACCGTTCGACGTGAAGCTCCGTCGCCTGCTGCCTGCCGTCCTGACCCTCGCGCTGCTCGCCGCGGCGCTGGTCGTGCCGGCCACCGGAAGCGCCTACGTCGTCGGGATCGGGGACCAGAGCCCCGACCTCTTCACGAACCCGTACTACACGGCGCTGCATCCGAAGCGGACCCGCCTGATCACGCCGTACAACTCGATCACGAAGGACCCGAAGGACCTCTCGGCGTGGCTCACGGCCGCCAGAGCGGCGCACGAGGAGGTCGTCGTCGCCTTCGGCCTGCCGTCGAACATGGTCTGCCCGAACCTGAACGGCAAGAAGGGCTGCACGCCGGTCTCGACGGCGAGCTACGCGAGCGCCTTCAAGGCGTTCCACAAGAAGTACCCGTGGGTGACGATCATCCAGCCGTGGAACGAGGTCAACAACCTCACGCAGCCGACGGTCCACGACCCGGCCGTGCTCGTCAGCTACTACAAGATCGTCAAGCAGTACTGCCCGAAGTGCACCGTGACCGGCGCCGACCTGCAGGACCTGCCGAACTTCACCACCTACACCACGGCGCTGCTGAAGGACTTCAAGAAGGCGAAGGTCGCCACCCCGCAGCTGTGGGGGATCCACAACTACACCGACACGAACCGCTTCGTGCCCGACGCGAAGAGCACGATGCGCAGAGCGGTCAAGCTGCTGCCCGGCAAGATCTGGGTGACGGAGACCGGCGGCCTCTTCCGCTTCCAGCCGCAGAACAGCCGTCAGACCTTCCGGCCGGACCTCGCGCGGCAGAAGAGAGCGCTGCAGGCGGTCTTCACGCAGGCGACCAAGTACCAGTCGAAGATCAGCCGCGTCTACCTCTACAACTGGTTCGCCCCGGTGCCGAGCAACCGCTTCGACGCGGCCGTGCTCGACATCACCGGATTGCCGCGCCCGGAGTACAGCGTCCTGCTCAAGTACAAGAACTACTTCAAGTAGGAAGCACCGCACTGGGGCGGGCACCGGCTAGGCTACGCCGCCGATGACCCGCCTCAGCTCCTATCTCCTCCCCACCGAGAAGCAGGCCCCCGCGGACGCGGAGGCGATCTCGCACAGACTGATGGTCCGCGCCGGCCTGATCCGCCAGGTCGGCGCCGGCCTCTGGACCTGGATGCCCGCCGGCTGGCGCGTCCACCAACGCGTCGTCTCGATCATCCGCGAGGAGATGGACGCGATCGGCGGCCAGGAGATGCTCGTGCCGGTGATGCAGCCGGCCGAGCCGTGGCGCCGCACCGGCCGCATCGAGATCGAGGAGCTGTTCAAGCTCAACGACCGCAAGGGCACCGAGCTGGTCCTCGCGATGACGAACGAGGAGGCGTTCACGACCCACGTCGCCCAGGTCGTGCGCTCCTACCGCGACCTGCCGCAGATCCTCTA
>JAATFK010000398.1 GCA_015655225.1 Solirubrobacterales bacterium
GCGTTCGCGGGCGGCGTTCCCGCCAACTGGACCGTGGAGCTCGGCGACCTCGCCGACCGGCTGCCCGACGTCGCCCCGCCCGGATCGGTCGACCGCGTCGTGCTCGACATGCTCGCGCCGTGGGAGTGCCTGGACGTCGTGACCGAGGCGCTCGCGCCCGGCGGCGTGCTGGTCTGCTACATCGCGACGGTCACGCAGCTCTCGCGCGTCGCCGAGGCGATCCGCGCCACCGGCTCCTACACCGAGCCCGACCCCACCGAGACGCTCGTGCGCGGCTGGCACGTCGAGGGGCTGGCCGTCCGTCCCGACCACCGCATGGTCGGCCACACCGGGTTCCTGCTGACCGCCCGGCGGCTCGCGCCCGGCGCCGTCCTGCCGCCGCCGGCCCGCCGCGCCTCGAAGAGCGAGTACGGCGAGGAGGACGTCGAGGCCTGGACCCCGGGCGCCCTCGGCGAGCACGTGAAGAGCGACAAGCGCCTGCGCAAGGTCGCGCGCGAGGCGCAGCGGCTCGCCGCGGAGACCGGCGCCCGCGACGCGGACGCGCAGGGACAGCCGCGAGACGACCGGTAGAGTGTCTGCGCTCAGCTCTTGAGCGACCCTCCGACGCTGGAAGAAGGATCCGTGCGCCGTCGCCCCGCGCTCCTGTCCGCCCTCACCGCGGCCGCCCTGGTGGCCGTCGCGCTCGCGGGCTGCGCCCCGCAGGGCCGCGGTCCCGGCAACCAGCCCGCCGGCTGCACCCCGGAGATCGGCAGCGGCGACTCCGCGAGCGCCGTGACGGCGACGGGCGCCATCGGTTCGGCGCCGAAGGCGAAGTTCCCGACGCCCATCGTCGCGAAGAAGGACGAGGTCGAGGTCCTCAAGGCCGGCCACGGCATGGAGGCCCAGAAGGGCTCGATGGTCGACGTCGACGTGACCGTCTTCGACGCGAAGACCGGCAAGTCCATCGCGGCGACCTCCTACGACGGCTCGCAGTACCTGCGGCCGGTCGCCGGCAAGGGCCTCCCGAGCCAGTCCGGATCGCTCGGCGCGTCGTCGATCGCCGACGCGGTGGTCTGCGGCCAGGCCGGCGCGCGCATCGCGCTCACCACGACCGGCAAGCGGCTGAACGCCATCCAGGGCCTCGGCTCCTCGCAGTCGGTCGTCGCCGTCATCGACGTGCACGGCGTCTACCTCGGCAAGGCGAACGGACTCAACCAGCTGCCGAAGGACGGGATGCCGAACGTCATCACCGCTGTCGACGGTCAGCCCGGCATCGTGCTGCAGGAGCTCAGCAAGCCGACCACCGCGCGGTCCGAGCTCGTCAAGGCGGGCGGCGGCGCGCCCATCACGAAGAAGTCGAAGGCCGTGCTCATGATCACGACCTGGACCTGGCCGGCGAACGGCGAGAAGCCCACCGTCGTCACGGGTCTCGACACCTGGACGACCGGCGCCGCGACCACGATCGACATGGCCCGGAGCGGTCTCCCGAAGAAGCTGGCGAGCTCCATCGTCGGGCAGAGGGTCGGGTCGCAGGTGCTCGTCGTGCTCCCGCCGAAGGACGGCTTCCCGGCCGCCAGCGAGCCGGACGGCGTCACGGCGCAGGACACGCTGATCTTCGTCGTCGACATCCTCGGCATCCAGAAGTAAGCGGGCGCGACGATCCGTAGGATCGTCAGCATGTCCACCTCCACCGCCCGCGTGCCGGTGGAGGAGCGGCTCTTCAGCCTGGTGCTGGCGCTGCTCGCGACCGATACGGGGCTGACGAAGAACGAGATCCTCTCGACGGTGCAGGGATACCGCCAGCGCTTCGTCGCGGACGGCGACAACGCGAACCTCGAGCGGCAGTTCGAGCGCGACAAGGACGACATCCGCGACCTCGGCGTGCCGCTCGAGACCGTCGACTCGCCCGGCGACGCCGGCAACAACCAGACGCTGCGCTACCGGATCCCGCGCGGCGCGTACCAGCTGCCGAGCGACATCCGCTTCACGCCCGAGGAGATGACCCTGCTCGACCTCGCCGCGCGCGTGTGGCGGGAGGGATCGCTGTCGGGGGAGTCGCGGCGCGCGCTCCTGAAGCTCCGCTCGCTCGGGGTCGCCGCCGACGAGCCGACCCTCGGGTACGCCCCGCGCGTGCGGCTGCGCGACGCGGCCTTCGAGCCGCTCGAC
>JAATFK010000227.1 GCA_015655225.1 Solirubrobacterales bacterium
CCCTCGCCGCGGCGGTCCAGGAGGGTGCGGGCGGCGGCGGGCTCGCCGGGGGCGGTCCGCGCGGCGGGGCCGGCCGGCGTGACCGGCGCGGTGGCGCCGGGCGCGGCGGGGCCGCTCGGCGAAGGCGGGACGGCGAGCAGGGCCAGCACCGCCGCGAGCCACGCCTCCTCCGCCGGCTCGCCCAGCAGCTCGATCGGCTCCGGCGCGCACGCGGTGGCTCCGCGCAGCAGCAGCCGCGGCTCGACCGCGCCGTTCCACTCGTTGCGCTCGAGCCGGAAGGTCGCGTCGACCGGCACGCCGGCGGCGACCGGCAGGCGGCCGTCGCAGCCGAACGAGACCGCCCGGCAGCGCGCGCCGCCGGCCTCGACGGTGAAGCGCAGGTGCTTGCCCTCCTGCCCCATCGGCCGCGGATCGGCGAACGACGCCGCCGGCACCAGCAGGTTGACCGCCGGGTTGCCCATCCCGGTCGGCTGCAGCAGCGCCAGCTCGTCGGCCAGCGCGAGCCCGAGCGCGGCGCCGCCGACGACCGCGTCGACGCGCTCGCGCGGGATCAGGTCCTCCTCGGTGAGCGTCGCGGCGGCGTGCGCCTCGACCGCCTCCCGCAGCGCCTCGACGCGGCCGGCCGCGATCGTCAGCCCGGCGGCGGCGCGGTGGCCGCCGTAGCGCTCCAGCTCGGGCGCGGCCGCGTGCAGCGCCCCGAGCAGGTCGAAGCCGGGGATCGACCGGCCCGAGCCGCTGCCGCTGCCGGTCTCGGGATCGAGCGCGACGAGGATCGTCGGCCGGTGGTAGCGCTCGACGATCCGCGAGGCGACGATCCCGATCACGCCCGCGTGCCAGCCCTCGCCCGCGAGCACGTAGGCCGGCCGCTCGCCCAATGCCCGCACCTGGGTCTCTGCCTCGAAGAGGATCCGCTGCTCGGTCAGCCGCCGCTCGGCGTTGGCGTGGTCCAGCTCGTCGGCGATCGTGCGCGCGCGGGCGTCGTCCTCCGTCAGCAGCAGCTCGACGCCCGCGTCGGCGCGGTAGAGGCGCCCGGCCGCGTTGATGCGCGGCGCGAGGCGGAAGCCGACGGCGCCCGCGTCGAGGCCGCTCGGGTCGACGCGCGCGACGCGCATCAGCGCCCGCAGCCCGACCTTCCCGGTGTTCGCGAGCACGCGCAGCCCCTCGCGCACGAGCCGGCGGTTCTCCCCCTTGAGCGGGACGAGGTCGGCGACCGTCGCGAGCGCGACGAGGTCGAGGTCCTCGTCGGCGGCCGTCGGGTCGGCGCCGGCCGCCAGCGCCAACGCCTGGGCGAGCTTGTAGGCGACGCCGCCGGCGCAGAGATCGGGGCACGGGTAGCCGCCGAGCGACGGGTGGACGATCGGCGCGTCCGGGAGGACGCCGTCGGCGCGCGGCTGGTGGTGGTCGGTGACGACGACGTCGAGGCCGGCGGCGCGCGCGGCGGCGACCTCCTCGACCGCCGTGATCGCGCAGTCGACCGTCACGAGCAGCCGCGTCCCGCGGTCGGCGAGCCGCTGGACGGTGGTGGCCGCGAGGCCGTAGCCGTCGTCGATTCGGCTCGGGAGGAACCAGTCGACGTCGGCGCCGAGGCGGCGCAGCGCCCGCACCAGGATCGCGGTCGCGCAGACGCCGTCCACGTCGTAGTCGCCGTGGACCGTGATCCGCGTCCGCGCGCGCACGTGGCCGAGGATCAGCTCGACCGCGGCGTCCATCCCCGCGAACGCGCGCGGGTCGTGCGCGTCCTCGGCGGCGAGGAACGCGCGTGCGGCGGCGGGGTCGCCGTGGCCGCGGCGGACGAGCACCTGCGCGAGCGTGCGGCTGACGCCGAGCGCCTCCCGCAGCGCCTCGACCTGGCCCGGATCGCACGGGGCGATCGCGATCTGCCGCTCGGCGAGGCGAGCAGGCGCGGGCGCACGCGCCGGGGACGCGGCGTGGGGCGCGATGGCGAGAGCGGGTGGGACGACGGTGGCGGAGATCCATTGAAGCTAGGCGGCGGCGCGGACGGAACGAGGGCGCGCCGAGGTCTCATCGTCAGCTCACGATGTCTCATCGTCAGCTCAGGTAGGAGGGCTACGGTACCCCGCCGTGAGCGGCGAGCTGAGCTTCCGGGCGATCCACACCGCCGAGCTTCCGCGCTTCGAGCACTGCACGGCGATCGCGTTCCATGCGCCGACCGACGTGGGGCTCGCGGACCGCTTCGCCCACCGGATCGAGCTGGACCGCACGCGTGCCGCGTTCGACGGCGGCCGGATCGTCGGCACCGCCGCCGCCCTCTCCCACTCCCTCAGCGTCCCTGGTGGCGAGCTGACGAGCGCCGGCATCACCTGGATCTCGGTCCTCCCCACCCACCGCCGGCGCGGGATCCTCGGGCGGATGCTCGACGAGCTGCTCACCGACGCGCGCGCCCGCGGCGAGGAGGTCGCGACGCTGTGGGCCTCCGAGGGCGGCATCTACGGCCGCTTCGGCTTCGGCCCGGCGGCGACCGAGTCGTCGTTCGCGATCGACACGCGCCACGACGGCGCGCCCTGGCCGCTGCGCCCCGGCGCACCCGACTACACGCTCCAGATGCGCGACCCGGCGGGGGCGCGGCCGGTGCTCGAGCCGCTCTTCGAGCGCGCCCGGCTGCAGCGGCCGGGGATGGTCTCGCGGACCCCGGAGTGGTGGGACGAGCGCGTGCTCGCCGACCACAGAGGCGAGCGCGGCGGCGGGACCGATCCACGGCTCGTCGTCGCGGCGCTCGCGAACGGCTCCGCGCGCGGCTACGCGATCTACCGCGTGCGCGGGCGGGAGCCGGACGCGACGATCGTCGTGAGCGAGCTGATCGCGCCCGACGACGACGCGGCCGGCGCCCTCTGGCGCTACCTCTGCTCGATCGACCTGGTCGGCCGCGTCGAGGCGCCGCACCGGCCCGTCGACGATCCGCTGCCGCTGCTGTTCCCCGATCTGCGGCGCGCGAGCGTCGTCGAGCAGCGCGACTCGCTGTGGGTGCGGCTGCTCGACCTGCCGCGTGCGCTGGAGGGCCGCGGCTGGGCGGCGGACGTGCGCCTGACGCTCGCGGTCCAGGACGAGCGGATCCCGGAGAACGCGGGCAGCTGGCTGCTCGACGTGGCGGGCCACGAGGCGCGCGTCACGCGTGCCGCGCCGGGGACGCGGCCGGACCTCACGCTCGACGTGCGCTGGCTCGGCGCCGCCTACCTCGGCGGCACGCCGCTCACGCGGCTGCTGGCCGCCGGCGCCGTCGCGCAGCACACCGAAGGCGCGGCCGAGGGGCTCGACGCCGCCCTCCACGTGCCGCTGGCACCGTGGGTGCCGGAGATGTTCTAGGGGGCGACGACGCCGGTGATGCGCTCGCGGCGCATCCCCTCGGCGTAGACCGCGCCGATGCCGATCAGCGCGCCCGGGATCGCTTCGAGCGCGGTCAGCAGGTGCGTCTGGCTCTCGCCCGGGATCGAGACCCCGTTGACGAGGAAGCCGAACAGGAACGAGCCGACGAGCGCGCCGATGAAGGCGCCGACGATCCCGCCCCAGAAGCGATCGGGCACCCAGATCGTGAAGTGCCAGATCGCCAGTCCCATCATGATCCAAGCGAACGCGGCCATCAGCGGGGCCTCCCATGGCGTCTGTTACGGCCGCGCCCGGCGCCGGCGCGCGGTCTCTGCACGGGGGCGACGCCCTCGTTCTCGGCGATGTCGGGCGCGCGACCGTCGGGGCCGAGCGCGGGCGGCTCGGGGGCGGGCGGCTCCGGCACAGGCGGCGCGGCAGGTCTGCGCGGCGCGGGTGCGGTCGCCGTGCGGCCAGGACGGGCCGGCGGCGTTCTGCGCGTGCCGACCGTCGGCGCGGCAAGGTCCTCGTCGACCACCAGGTCGCGCTTCA
>JAATFK010000569.1 GCA_015655225.1 Solirubrobacterales bacterium
GCCGCCGTCCGTGGCGCGGCGATGCACCGCGTCCCATCCCCTCCCGCCCGCCCAGCCGCCGCCCCCGCTGCTCCGAGCGACCCCGCGGACCTACCGCCGTCGCCAGTCGACGCCAGCGCGGCCCGCGCCACCTGGCGCGCGGTGCTGGCGCCCTACGAGCACGCGCGTCTGGGACGCAGCCTGCTCGACCTCGCGACCTCGGTCGTCCCGTACTTCGCACTGACCGCCGCGATGTACTGTTCGCTCGCGGTCTCCGTCTGGCTGACGCTCGCGCTCGCCGTCCCGGCCGCCGGCTTCCTGCTGCGCACCTTCGTGATCTTCCACGACTGCACGCACGGCTCGTTCCTCGCCTCCAAGCGCGCGAACCAGTGGCTCGGGACGGTCCTCGGCCTCGTCGTCTGCTCGCCCTTCACGGCGTGGCGCCACGACCACGCGATCCACCACGCGACCGCGGGCGACCTCGACCGCCGCGGCGTCGGCGACGTGCCGATGCTGACGGTCGCCGAGTACCGCCAGCGGGACGCCCGCGCGCGGCTCGGCTACCGCCTCTTCCGCCACCCGCTCGTGATGTTCGGCGTCGGGCCGTTGTGGGCGATGGTGATCTCGCCGCGGCTCGTCTCGCGCACCGCTCGCCCGCGCGTCCGCAACAGCGTGCTGCGGACCGATGCCGCGCTCCTCGTGCTGGTCGGCGCGCTCTGCGTCCTGCTCGGCTGGCGCGCCGTCCTGCTCGTCCAGCTGCTGCCGGCGCTGCTCGCGGGCGCAGTCGGGATCTGGCTCTTCTACGTCCAGCACCAGTTCGAGGACACCTGGTGGGAGACGAGACCGGAGTGGACCTACGCGCAGGCGGCGCTCCACGGCAGCTCCCACCTGAGACTCCCGCGCGTGCTGCAGTTCTTCAGCGCGAACATCGGCCTGCACCACGTCCACCACCTGAGCGCGCGGATCCCCAACTACAACCTCCAGCGCGCGCACGAGGAGACGGGGCTGTTCGACGAGGTGCCGGAGCTGTCGCTGCGCGACGGGCTGCGCGCGACCCGCCTGAAGCTGTGGGACGAGCGGGAGGGGCGGCTCGTCACCTTCGCCGAGGCCAGAGACCGGGACGCCGCCGCGCCCGCCGACCTGCTTGAGTTCCCGACACAGTCGGTGTGATCGAGCGAAGAGGTCGGGAATGGCGCGGGCGACGGAGCTGGTTGCGGTGATCGGAAGCGCGACGAAGCCGGGGCGTCTGCACCGCGCGCTGTCCGAGGCGCTCGCGCGCGCAGACGCGCGCGACGACGTGAGCACGCGCTCGATCGACCTCGGGACCGTGCGGATCGCGCCGGCCGACGGCCGCCCCGCCGACCAGCTCGACGACGACACCCCGGCGGTGCTCGACGCGATCGCCGCCGCCGACGCGGTCGTGCTCGCGACGCCGGTCTACCGCGGCTCGCTCACCGGCACGCTGAAGAACCTGCTCGACCAGCTGCCGATCGAGGCGCTGGAGGGGAAGGCGGTCGGGCTCGTCGCGATGGGCGCGACGCCCCACCACTACCTCGGAGCCGACCGCCACCTGCGCGACGTGCTGACCTTCTTCGGCGCACTCGTGACGCCGGTCTCGGTCTACCTGACCTCCGCCGACTTCGCCGACGGCGTGCCGACCGACCCGGCCGCGACCGACCTCGACGTGCTGCTCGACGGCGTCGTCGGCCTCGCGCAGGTGACCGCCGGCCGCAGCTTCGGCGGCCCGCGGCCGCTGCCGGTCCGCCCGCGCTGACGCTCGCCCCCGGCCCCGCCCCCGCGCCAGGCGCGCGTCAACCGACGCCCGCGCCTGCCGCGTTCGACAAGATGGATCGATGGAGACCGAGCACGTCGACGTCCTGATCATCGGCGCCGGCCTGTCCGGTATCGGCGCCGCCTGCCACCTGCGGACGCGCAGCCCCGGCAAGAGCTTCGCGATCCTCGAGGGGCGCGAGGCGAGCGGCGGCACCTGGGACCTCTTCCGCTACCCCGGGATCCGCTCCGACTCCGACATGTTCACGCTCGGCTACGCGTTCCGCCCCTGGCGCGAGGCGAAGGCGATCGCCGACGGCTCCTCGATCCTCGACTACATCCGCGCGACCGCCCGCGACCACGGCGTCGAGGAGCGGATCCGCTACCGCCACCGCGTCGTGCGCGCGTCGTGGTCCTCGGCCGAGTCGCGCTGGACGGTCGAGGCGCAGCGCGGCGACACGGGCGAGACCGTGCGGCTGACGTGCTCGTTCCTCTTCGGCTGCACCGGCTACTACCGCTACGACGAGGGCTACGCGCCGGACTTCCCCGGCAGCGAGCGCTTCGCCGGCGAGATCGTGCACCCGCAGCACTGGCCCGCCGACCTCGACTACGCCGGCAAGCGCGTCGTCGTGATCGGCAGCGGTGCGACCGCCGTGACGCTGTTGCCGGCGCTCGCCGAGCGCGCCGCGCACGTGACGATGCTCCAGCGCTCGCCCAGCTACGTCCTCTCGCTCCCCGCCCGCGACCCGATCGCGGACCTGCTGCGCCGCGCGCTGCCGGCGAAGGTCGCCTATCCGGTCGTGCGCTGGAAGAACGTGCTGCTGAGCACGCTCGTCTTCCAGCTCAGCCGCCGCGCGCCGCGTCTGATGAAGGCGCTGATCCGCAAGGGCGCCGAGCGCCAGCTGCCGGAGGGCTATCCCGTCGACGTCCACTTCGCCCCGACCTACCAGCCGTGGGACCAGCGGCTCTGCCTCGTGCCCGACGGCGACCTCTTCCGGACGATCAGAAGCGGCCGCGCCTCGGTCGTGACCGATCGGATCGAGAGGTTCACCGAGCGTGGCGTGACGCTCGCCTCAGGCGGCGAGCTGGAGGCCGACGTGATCGTCACCGCGACCGGTCTCAACCTGCTGATCCTCGGCGGCCTCGCGCTGACGGTCGACGGCCGCGAGATCGACCTCGCACAGACGGTCGGCTACAAAGGGATGATGTTCAGCGGGGTCCCGAACCTGGCGGTCACGATCGGCTACACGAACGCCTCCTGGACGCTGAAGGGCGACCTCGCGGCGCAGTACGTCTGCCGCCTGCTGAACCACATGGACGCCCACGGCCACCGGCAGGTGACGCCGCTCGCGCCCGACCCCGCGGAGGGGACCGAGCCGTTCATCGACCTCGCCTCGGGCTACGTCCTGCGCTCGCTGCACGAGCTGCCGCGCCAGGGGCTGCGCGCACCGTGGCGGCTGCACCAGAACTATCCGCGCGACGTGGCGCTGCTGCGTCACGGCTCGCTCGAGGACGAGGCGATCACGTTCTCCGCCGGCGGCGTCGCGCCGGCGGCGCCCGAGCCCGCCGCGCCGCTCGTCGCCTAGGTCGGCGCCAGCTCGTGCAGCTGCGGGCGCAGCCGCAGGAGCGCCTGCGCGTGCAGCTGCGAGACGCGCGACTCGGAGATGTCGATCA
>JAATFK010000677.1 GCA_015655225.1 Solirubrobacterales bacterium
CGAGCCCGCCCGACCCGCCAACGGCACGGCGAGCGGCGGCTTCGGCCTGACCGCGATGCGCCAGCGCGTCCAGGGTCTCGCGGGCACGCTGGAGATCGAGTCCGAGCCGGGCGGCGGCACCGCGATCTCGGCGAGCGTCCCGCTGATCCCGGCCGGGGGCGCGTCGTGAGCGACGAGACGATCCGCCTGCTGATCGTCGACGACCACCCCGTCGTCCGCAACGGCCTCACCGGCATGTTCAGCGGCGACGACGGCTTCGTCGTGGTCGGCGAGGCGTCGAACGGAGCCGAGGCGCTGACGCTCGCCGCCGCGCTCGCGCCCGACGTGATCCTGATGGACCTGCGGATGCCGCGGATGGACGGCGTCAGCGCGATCGCCGAGCTGACCGGCCGCGGCGATCCCGCTCGCGTCGTCGTGCTGACGACCTACGACACCGAGAGCGACGTGCTGCCGGCGATCGAGGCGGGCGCGACCGGCTACCTGCTGAAGGACGCGCCGCCCGCCGAGCTGTTCCGCGCCGTGCGGGCGGCCGCGAGAGGCGAGGCGGTGCTGTCGCCGTCGGTCGCGACGCGGCTGCTCGGGCAGGTGCGCGCACCGGCGCCGGAGCAGCCGACGCTCAGTCCCCGGGAGTTCGAGGTGCTGGAGCTGGTCGCGCGCGGGACCGGCAACAAGGAGGCGGCGGCGAAGCTCTTCATCAGCGAGGCGACCGTCAAGACGCACCTCCTCCACATCTACGCGAAGCTCGGCGTGAACGACCGCGCCGCGGCGGTCGCGGAGGCCTTCGAGCGCGGGCTGCTGAGAGCCGGCACGCGCTGACCCGCGTTTCCGGGGGCTTGCGCGGTGCCGGATACTCCGGCGGGTGAACGGCGCCGAGCTGACGATCTGGGGGATTCTCGTCGCGGTCGCGGCGCTGCTCGTGGTGGCCTACCGCACGAGACTGCCGTACCCGATCCTGCTGGTGCTCGGGGGCCTCGCGATCGGCTTCGTGCCGGGCGTGCCGCGGGTGCGCCTCAACCCCGACCTCGTGCTGCTGGTGCTGCTGCCGCCGCTGCTCTACTCGGCCGCCTTCTTCTCCTCCCTGCGCGACCTGCGCGAGAGCGTGGCGCCGATCTCGGCGCTCGCGATCGGGCTCGTGCTGATCACGACGCTCGTCGTCGGGGCCGTCGCGCACCTGCTGATCGACGACCTCTCGTGGGCGGCGTCGTTCACGCTCGGCGCGGTCGTCTCGCCGACCGACCCGGTCGCGGCGACCTCGATCCTCGACCGCCTGCACGTGCCGCGGCGGGTGGTGACGATCGTCGAGGGCGAGAGCCTCGTCAACGACGCGCTCGCGCTCGTGCTCTACAAGGTCGCGCTGATCGCGGTCACGAGCGGGACCTTCTCGCTGCTCGACGCCGGCGGCCGCTTCCTCCTGAACGCCGCCGGCGGGATCGCGATCGGGCTGGCGGTCGGCTGGATCGTGGCGGAGGTGCGACGCCGGATCGACGATCCGCCGACCGAGATGACGATCTCGATCGTGACCGCCTACCTCGCGTACCTGCCGGCCCAGAAGCTGGGCGTCTCGGGCGTGCTGGCGGCCGTCACGGCGGGGATCTGGCTCGGCTGGAACGCGCCCTGGCTGGCCTCGCCGAGCACCCGGCTGCAGACGCTGCCGGTCTGGCAGATCCTCGTCTTCCTCGTCAACGCCGCGCTCTTCATGCTGCTCGGGCTCCAGCTGCGCCAGATCCTCGACAACCTCTCCGGCTTCTCCGCGCTGACGTTGATCGGCTACGGCGCGCTCGTCAGCGGCGTCGTGATCGTGACGCGGATCGTCTGGGTCTTCGGGCTGAGCTACGCGGCGCCGGCCGCGCTGCGGCTGCTGCCGGGCCACGACGCCTCCTCGCCGCCGTGGCGCTCGCTCGTGCTGATCTCGTGGACCGGGATGCGCGGCGCGGTGTCGCTCGCCGCCGCGCTCGCGATCCCGCTCTCGCTCGACGACGGCAGCGTCTTCCAGGCACGCGCGCTGATCATCTTCCTGACCTTCTGCGTGATCCTCGCGACGCTGCTGCTGCAGGGGCTGACGCTGCCGCTGCTGATCCCGATGCTGGGGATCGAGGAGGACGGCACGAGCGACCGCGAGGAGGCGAAGGCGCGGATGCTCGCCGCGCAGGCCGCGATCGAGCGGATCGACGAGCTGCAGACCGAGGACTGGGTGCGCGACGAGACCGCCGACCGCGCGCGCAGACTGATGGAGTACCGCGCCCGCCGCTTCAGATCACGCTACGTCGACGGCCCCGACGGCGCGTTCGAGGAGCGCTCGATCGCCTACCAGAGACTCGAGCGCGAGATCCTCGAGGCCCAGCGCAGAGCCGTGCTCGACCTGCGCAACGAGGGCCGCATCAGCGACGAGGTGATGCACCGGATCGAGCGCGACCTCGATCTGGAGGACACGCGGCTGGAGATCTGAGCGCCGCTACAGTTCGCCGCTCCGATGCCCGACGTCGACCCCAGCGGCCAGCCGCCCGCGCCGCCTCCGGCCGACGTCGAGCAGACGCCGGCGGCGCAGCGGCGGCGCAGACGGCGCATGACGGCGATGGGCGCGCTCACGCTGGGCGCGCTCGGCGTCGTCTTCGGCGACATCGGCACGAGCCCGCTCTACGCCCTCCAGACGGTCTTCACGGCCGACCATCACGCGATCAAGCCGACCGAGGGGGACGTCTACGGCGTCATCTCGATCGTCTTCTGGTCGATCACGCTGATCGTCTCGATCA
>JAATFK010000376.1 GCA_015655225.1 Solirubrobacterales bacterium
GTCTTCCAGGAGATCCGCGAGCTGTCGAACGGCGGTGCGCTCGACATCACCGTCGGCCAGTACTTCCTCCCGAGCGGCAGAAACCTCGGCGGCAGAGGCGTCTCCGAGGGCGCCGGCATCCAGCCGAACGTCGAGGTCAGAGACGACCCCAAGACGAAGTCCGACGAGGCGCTCGCCGTCGCGCTGAGAACCCTCGCCGGCGAAGTGCAGTGAGCCGCCGGGACGACCCCGAGCGCAGCGCCCCGCGCGCCGCGCTCGTGGGCGTGCTGGAGCAGCGCGGCCGCTTCCTGACGGCCGAGTCGTTCTTCGAGCGCGGGCCGCGGGTGCACGTCGACCGCGACCGCCGCGCCGCTCCCGGCGACCTCGTGCTGCTGCGGATCTCCAACCGCGGCGGCGGCCGCGGCCGCTCTCACGCGCAGGTCGAGCGACGGCTCGGCCGCCCCGACGTCGCCCGCGACGTGCTGGAGGGGCTGATGCTCCACCGCGGGTTGCGGCGCCGCTTCGACCCCGCCGTCGAGCGCGCCGCGCGCGATCCCGAGCCGGTCCCCTTCGCGGGCCGCCGCGACCTGCGCGACCTGACGACGTTCACGATCGACCCGGCGACCGCGAGAGACTTCGACGACGCGATCTCGGCCGAGCGGCTGGCCGACGACGCGTGGCGCATCTGGGTCCACATCGCCGACGTCTCCGCCTACGTGCGCCCCGGCTCGCCGGTCGACCGCGAGGCGTACCGGCGCGGCACGAGCGTCTACGTCCCCGGCAAGGTCGAGCCGATGCTGCCGGAGACGCTCTCCGACGGCGCCTGCTCGCTGCGGCCGGCGGAGGACCGGCTCGCCGTCACGGCCGAGCTGGAGCTGAAGGGGACGCGCGTGCGGTCGGCGTCGTTCTACCGCTCGACGATCCGCTCCGACGAGCGGCTCGACTACGACCGCGTCGACCGGATCTTCGCCGGCGAGGAGCCGGCGCTGGAGCCGTGGGCGACGCCGCTGGCGGCCGCCCGGGCGGCCGCCGCCGCCCTCGCCGCCCGCCGCGAACGCCAGGGCGCCCTCGCGATCGAGAGCGTCGAGCCGGAGTTCCGCTTCGACCGCGACGGCCACGTCACCGGCGCCGAGGGGGTCGTCGGGACCGAGTCGCACCGCCTGATCGAGCACCTGATGATCCTCGCCAACGAGGAGGTCGCGAAGCTGCTCGACGGCCGCAGAGTGCCGGCCCTCTACCGCGTGCACGAGCGACCCGACGGCAGCGCCGCCGAGCGGCTCGTCGCCCAGCTCGCCTCGCTCGGCGTCCCGACCCCGCCGCTGCCCGACCACCCGACGCCGCAGCAGGCGGCCGACGCGATCGCCGAGGCCTCGCACCTCGTCGAGCAGCACGTGCAGCGCACCGGGCACGGCCGCAGAGGGCTCACGAGCCTCGTGCTGCGCTCGCTCAAGCAGGCCCGCTACGACCCCCGCAACCTCGGCCACACCGGCCTCGGGCTGACGCACTACTGCCACTTCACCTCGCCGATCCGGCGCTACCCGGACCTCGTCTGCCACCGCGCGCTGCTGTCCGCCGTCGGCGGCGGGGAGGAGCCGCCCGAGGCCCACCGCCTGCCGGGCGCGGGCGACTGGTGCTCGGCGCGCGAGCGCGACGCGATGGCGATCGAGCGGACGGCCGACGACGTCGCCCGCTGCTTCCTGCTCGAACGGGAGCTGTTCCGGGGCGGCGACCTCGCGCGCGAGTTCGCCGGCGAGGTGACGGGCGTGATCGGCGCCGGCGCGTTCGTCGCCTTCGGCGACGGCTACGAGGGGATGCTGCCGGTCCGCAAGCTGCGCGGCGAGTGGTGGGAGGTGAACGAGGAGGGGACGATCCTGCTCGGCACCCGCAGCGAGACGGCGATCCGCGTCGGCGACGAGCTGCGCGTGACGGTCGAGCGGATCGACGCGCCACGCGGGCGGGTCGACCTGCTGCCGGTTGTGCCACGCTAGAGGGATGGCCAAGGGCAAGGGCAAGAGAAAGGTCGCGCCGGGTGACGTCGCGACCAACCGCGCGGCGCGGCACCGCTTCAACCTCCTCGACACGTACGAGGCCGGGATCGTCCTGCGCGGGACCGAGGTCAAGGCCCTGCGCAACGGCGGCGCGACATTGAAGGACGCCTACGCGACAGTCCGCGACGGCGAGGTCTGGCTGCACAACCTCCACATCCCGCCCTACGCGCCCGCCTACCACGACAACCACGAGCCCGAGCGCGACCGCAAGCTGCTGCTGCACAAGCGCGAGATCGACAAGCTCATGGGGACGACGAAGGAGCGCGGACTGACGCTCGTGCCGACGCGCCTCTACTTCAAGGGGCCCAAGGCGAAGGTCGAGATCGCGGTCGCGCAGGGCAAGAACCTGTTCGACAAGCGCGAGTCGATCAGAGCGCGCGAGATGGGCCGCGAGATGCAGCGCGCGGTGCGCGACGCCCAGCGCGCCTGACTCACCGTCCGATCACCTCCCACTCACCTGTTTCTGTCAGTACGGGAACACCGACGGTGAGGAATGCTGGCGTTTTCGCGCCACCTGCGGCAATCGACTCAAGTCCGGCGCGGCTACACCGATAGGAACAGAAAGCAGTGCGCTCGAACGGCAGGGGTGCGGAAGGCGGCCGGCCGACCGAACTTCACGGGCGCTGATCCTCGGGAGGGATCCTATGAACACGACCACCCTGCGGCGAGCCGTCATGCTCGCCGCGACCATCAGTGCGTTGGCAGCGGTTCCGGCGACTGCCGACGCGGCCACCGCGAACCAGCTCGTCTCCGGCCAGACTGCCGGCCTGCTCTCGATCGCGGGCGGCGCCGCGACCTCCGCCGGCGTGACGCTGACGCCGGGCTCGACGACCACGACCACCGGACTGCTGTCACTCGGCGTGACGCTGTCGACCTGGACGCTGACGGTCCAGGACACCGCGACCGGCACCCCCGGTCACATGAGAGCGGCCGCCACCGGCTGCACCGGCAGCGAGGCGTCGCTCGCGAGCCCGCTGGGTGCGTCGATCACGGGCATCACCGGGGTCACGCCGAGCGCGCCGGTGAACATCAGCGGGACCGCCCAGCAGGTCGCGGCCGGCACGGCGCTCGGCGCGCTTGCGCTGACGACCAACTACAGCCAGCCGGTCGGGGCCAGCGAGGCGCTGCTCAACGGCTGCGTCTACAGCCTCACCGCCAC
>JAATFK010000008.1 GCA_015655225.1 Solirubrobacterales bacterium
CGGCAAAGCCGAGACCGCGGAAGATGGCGAGGATCAGCGACAGGGCGATGAGAGCGACCATGCGGTCCTTCCGGGGAGGGTTGACGGTGGTCCGCCACAGCGGCGGACGCTTCCAACGTGCCCGCCCCGCCGCCGGACCAAGCGCCAATACGCTCCAGATGGAGGGGGATCGCCGCGCGACTCTCGACGCCGGGCCGACGACCCCGCGCCCGTGGAGGAGCACGATGTCCTCATGACCAATGCCTCCCCCATCCGCCGCTACGTGCTGCTGCGACACCGCGACCACAGCTCGCCGGTGCCGCAGTGGAGCATGGAGCGCATCGCCGCGACGCCGAAGGCTCAGCCGCCGGCGCCCGCGCCGAGAGCGCAGCAGCCCCCCAAGACCAGCTAGGCCAGTTCGAGCGCGTCCGGCACCGGCACGGCCGGCGTGCGCGCGATGTTCATCGCGAGCCCGAGCAGCCACATGCCGGGGACGAAGATCGTCGGCTCGGCATCCTCGGGGATCGCCGCGACGACGCGGTCGCGCGCGTCCATCAGCTCCAGGATCGCCCGCGCGTGGGATGCCTGCGGCGCGTCGCCGGGCACGGCGCAGGAGAGCCGCGCGAGCGCCAGCATCTCGTCGGCCGGCACCTGTCTGATCAGCTGCGCGAGCGCCCCGGTCAGGTAGCCGGCGACGCGGTCGAGCAGCGCGTCGACCGCGATCGTCGTCGCGCCCGGCCGCACCGGGCCGGCGTCGACCGGCTCCTCGTGGTTCAGCAGCCGCCGCGTCTGCTCGCCGAGCAGGAGCCGCAGCTGCGCGTCGTCGAGGCCCGCCTGACGCGCGAGCCGCGTCGTCGCGAGCACGGCGATCGGGATCCGCCCGTAGGGCGCGTCGCTGGCGTAGAGGATCTGACCGGGCGGCACGGTCGCGAACAGCGAGAGCAGGTCGGCCGGCGACCACCACGCGGTGTCGAAGAAGAGGTTGGGCAGCCGCTGCGCGTCGCGCCCGATCCAGGCGAGGTCGCTGATGCCGGCGTGCGCGAGGATCAGCCGGACGCCCGGGTGGCGGCGGCAGATCTCGACCGCGTGGGCGCCGAGCGCGGGGATCCCGCGGCCGGCGTGGACGAGCACCGGGAGCCGCCGCTCGTCGGCGAGCGCCCAGACGGGAGCCAGCTCGGGCGCGTCGAGCGGGAACTGCTCCGCGCGCGGGTGGAGCTTGAAGCCGCGCGCGCCGTCCTCCAGCCCGCGACGGGCCTCGCCGAGCGGGTCCTCGGCCGGGTTCAGCCGCGAGAAGGCGAGCATCCGGCCGTCGCTCGCGGCGGCCGCGGCGATCACGTCGGCGTTCGGCCGCGCGTAGCCGTCGGGCTCGTGGAGCGGGAAGGTGACGACGGTCGCGCGCGCCTCGTCGGCCATCGCGAGCAGCTCCTCGGGCGAGCAGCGCATCGTGTCGGGGTCGTGCTGGCCGACGTGCGTGTGGACGTCCACCAGGTCGACGACGCCGAGCGCCGCGCGCTCGCGCTCGTACCAGCTGACGATCGCGGGATCGACCGGCGGGAAGCGCGTCACGCGCGCTTGGCGCGGCGACGGCAAAGCGCCGCGAGAGCGGCGACGCCGAGCGCTCCCGCGAGCGGGAACATGCGGATGCGGCCGGCGCGCTTCGGCGCGGGCGGCTCGCTGACCTCGACGCCGTGCAGCGGCCCGGGCATCGCGAACTCCTCGGCGGCGAGCACGTCGTGCGGCGCCGCCTGACCGGAGGGGTCGGCGGGCAGCGCCACCGGCGCGCCGGCGCGTCCCTCCTCGGGACCCGGCATCGCGAACTCCTCGGCGGCGAGCACGTCGTGTGCCTCCGCGTCGCGTCCGGTCGGCTCCGGCGGGATCGGCTGCGGCTCTCTCTCGGTCACGCGACCCATCTTCTCAGATCCGCCGAGACCGTTCGAGCGGGCGCGATCGCCCGTGGCACAGGGGTGCACTCACCGATGGTGTAAAACTTGAGCGACACAGACTCAGATCAGATGACTGTGGCTATACTCGCTTACCAATCGTAAGCTTCGACAGGAAGTGAAGGGAAACGCATGAGCCGTCTCCTGCTGGTCCCACTGGACGACGCCGTCGTCTTCCCCACCATGACGCTTTCCCTCGCCGTCGACGTCGGCGACGAGGACCAGGTCCTGCTCGTTCCGCGCCACGAGTCCGAGTTCGCCTCCGTCGGCACCGTCGCCGACGTGGACGAGCACGTCCGCCTCCCCGGCGGCGGCCGCGCCGTGATGCTCTCCGGGCTCCACCGCGCCACCGCCGGCGCCGCCCACACCGACCCCTCCGGCCGTCTCTACGTCGAGGTGCAGGAGCACCCCGACGAGGTGCCGGTCGACGGCAGAACGCGTGAGCTGGAGCGTGAGTACCGCGCCGTCGTCGAGGAGCTGCTCGAGCTGCGCGGCGACGACGGCCGCGTGGCCGCGTTCCTGCGCGCGATCAGCGAGCCGGGCGCGCTCGCCGACAGCTCCGGCTACTCGCCCGACATCTCGTTCGAGCACAAGGTCGAGCTGCTCGAGACGCTCGACGTGACCGCCCGCCTCGAGCTGGCGCTGCGCCTGCAGCGCGAGCGCCTCGCCGAGATGCAGGTCCGCAAGCGCATCCGCGAGGACGTCCAGTCGGGCGCCGAGCAGCAGCAGCGCGAGTACTTCCTGCGCAGACAGATGGACTCGATCCGCAGAGAGCTGGGCGACGACGACGGCTCCGTCGTGGAGGAGTACCGCACCAGAATCGCCGAGGCGGGGATGCCCGACGCGACGCGCGAGCAGGCCGAGAAGGAGCTCAGCCGCTTCGAGCGGATGGGCGAGCAGTCGGCCGAGGCGAGCACGATCCGCACCTACCTCGACTGGCTGATCGCGGTCCCCTGGAGCAGACGCTCCGAGGAGAAGCTCGATCCGGTCGACGCGCGCGCGGTGCTCGACGCCGACCACGCCGGGCTGGAGGACGTGAAGGACCGCATCACCGAGTACCTGGCCGTGCGCAAGCTGCGCCAGGACCGCGGGATCGAGGCCGACAAGCGCTCCGGCGCGATCCTCACCCTGATCGGCCCTCCCGGCACCGGCAAGACCTCGATCGGCGAGTCGATCGCCCGCGCGACCGGACGCGAGTTCGTCCGCATGTCGCTCGGCGGCGTCCGCGACGAGGCCGAGATCCGCGGCCACCGGCGCACGTACATCGGCGCGCTCCCGGGTCGCCTCGTGCGGGCCCTGCGCGACGCCGGGACGATGAACCCGGTGATCATGCTCGACGAGGTCGACAAGGTCGGCGCCGACTGGCGCGGCGACCCCTCGGCGGCGCTGCTGGAGGTGC
>JAATFK010000601.1 GCA_015655225.1 Solirubrobacterales bacterium
CGGCGACGAGGATTCTGGCGTCCTCGATGTTGACGTCGGCGCCGCGCTGCTCGCCGCGCTGGACCATCGTCGCCTTCGTCGACCAGGGCGAGTACTCGATCGGCACGTTCACGACCTCAGCCGCGCCGCCACCGGTCGCTCTGACCTCGAACGCGTTGATCCGGCCGATGATGATGCCGAGGTCGCCGCGATACTTCGAGCGCGAGATCTGCGAGTCGCCGAGGATCGGGCGCTCGGCGATCAGCTTGCCGTCCTCGACCGTGATCCCGGTGACCTCCATCGTCACGCCCGCCTGCTTGCGCGCGGCGAGGCCGGCGCCGATCTCGAAGCCGAGCAGGCCGCCGCCGAAGATCGCGTACGTGTGGCCCTGCTCGTCGATCACCTTCGCCATCACGTCGACGACCGGCTGCGCGAGGCCTTCAGGACCTTCGGCGCGGAAGACGCGTCTGGCGCCGTAGCCGCCGAGCGTCCCCAACAGCTCGTCCGTCAGGTCGGCCCCGCCGACGACGACGGCGTCCGCGGTCGTGCCGAGCTGCTCAGCGAGCTTCGCCGCCTCGGAGACCGCTCCGAGCGAATTTCTGTTGAGCGTGCCCTCGTTGTGGAGGACGTAGACGAGAATCCCCGCCATCTAGATCAGCTTCCTTTCGTCCAGCCACGCGACGATCTGCTCGACCGTCTCGTTGGTGTCCTCGTCCTCGATGATCTGGCCGGCGGCCTTCGCCGGGGGCGCGTGGAACTCGCCGCAGGAGACGCGTGAGCCGTCGGTCCCGACGAACGACACGTCGATCCCGACGTCGCCGGAGGCGAGGGTCTCGAGCGGTCTTCTTCTCGCGCCCATGATCGCTCTCAGCGACGGGTAGCGCGGCTCGTTGATCGCGTCGCCGACGGAGATCACGGCGGGCAGCTCGACCTGCACGGTGTCGTAGCCGTACTCGGCCTGACGCTCGCAGCGCAGGGTGGGTGGGTCGTTCTCCACGTCCATCTGGATCACCTGGGTCAGGGACGGCATCCGCAGGTGGTCGGCCACGACCGCGCCGATCGTGTAGCACTCGCCGTCGTCGGACTGCTGTCCGAGCAGCACCAGGTCGGGCGCCTCTCTCTCGAGCGCCTTCGCGAGGGCGTAGCCGGTCGCGGCCACGTCGGAGCCGGCGAGCGCGGCGTCGGTCAGGTGCAGGGAGCGGTCCGCGCCGAGCGAGACGGCCTTGTGGAGCGCGCGCACGGCGGTCTCAGGGCCCATCGTGACGGCGACGATCTCCTCGACCGGGATGACCCCACCCTCTCTGATCTGCATCGCCGCTTCGATCGCGTGGGTGTCGTACGGGTTGAGATTTCTCTCCCCGCTGCGGTCCAGTCGCCCCGTCGAGGGGTCGATGCGCTTCTCGACGGCGGCGTCCGGCACCTCTTTGACCAGGACGCAAATCTTCAATTCCGGTGCCTCCTCAGGGAATGCAAAACAAGTGTTCGCGGGAGTCTACCCGCGTTGACTGACCAGTCAATCGCGTACCGACCCGGCTCGGCGCCGGTTCCGTACGCGGGCGGAGCTAGCTGGCGCGGACGGCGCCGCGGATGAAGTCGATGATCCCCTGGGTCGGGGCGCCCGGGGTGAAGACCTCGGCGACGCCGAGCCGTCTCAGCTCCGGGATGTCGTCGGCCGGGATCGTCCCGCCGACCGTGATCACCACGTCGTCGATCTCCTGCTCGTGGAGCAGCTCGACGATCCGCGGGACCAGCGTCATGTGCGCGCCCGAGAGGATCGACAGCCCGACGGCGTCGGCGTCCTCCTGGATGACCGTCTCGACGATCTGCTCCGGCGTCTGGTGCAGGCCGGTGTAGATCACCTCCATGCCCGCGTCGCGCAGGGCGCGCGCGATGATCTTGGCGCCGCGGTCGTGGCCGTCGAGGCCAGGCTTCGCGACGACGACGCGGATCTTTCGCTCGGTGGAGGTCGACATCAGGGGAGGGTCCGCGCGCCTGTCCGGGGGCTCGGCGTCGCGGCGCCGGGAATAGTACGGGACGCCCGACGCGGAGGGTGACGGTTCGTGTCACCCTCCGCTCCGCGCGTTTTCGTTCAGTGTCCGCGCTGTGCGAGCGCGGAGAGGAACGACGTGCCGTTCGGCGAGCCGATCCCCGTGTCCTGGTCCCATCCGGTGGTCGTCGGCAGCGAGCTGTCGACGTCGAACGAGCGCAGCGTCGTCGTGATCCCGTCGCTCGGGTCGGTGCCGTTCGCGAAGTCGTCGCGGGCGACCGCGATCGGGCTCGCGGGCGGCGTCACGTCGTGCGTCGCCCCGCTGCCGGCGAGCTGGTAGAGCCGCGGGTTCGCGAACCCGTGCGGCCGGCCGGCGGCCTGGTCGGCGAGCGCCATCACGCCCGCGAACAGCGGCGAGGCGAGGCTCGTCCCGCCGATCCGGTACTCGCCGTAGCGAACCGAGCCGTCCGGGAAGGTCTGCGTCTGGCCCTCCAGGAAGCCGGTGTCGGGATCGGCGTCGGCGGCCACGTCGGGCACCGCGCGCCCCGGCGTCCCGTACGCGCTCGCGATCCCCGCCGGCACGACGCCCTGCTGGTACCACGGCTCCCCGAACAGCCGGCTCGTGCCGCCGCCGGCGCCGTAGAGGAAGTCGCCGGGCGGCGGCGGCGTCCAGGCACCGCCCGAGAGCGTGCTGAGGCCGGTGCCCCAGCCCGTCTCGAACAGGTACTGACCCTGTCTGCCGACCGCGAGGCTCGTCCCGCCGACGGCCGTGACCCACGGGCTCGAGGCGGGGAAGTCGGCCTGCCGCGTGCCCGTCTCGGCGACCTCGTCGCCCTCGTCGCCGGAGGAGAAGTAGACGCCGATCCCCTCGATCGCGGCCGCCACGAACGTCTCCTGGTAGGAGGCCGCCACGTCGGGCGGCAGCAGCTCGCCCTCGTCGCCGTAGGAGTTCGTCACGATCTGCGCGAGGTGCCCGGCGACGACGTGGTTGACGGCCGCGTCGAGCGAGCGGTCGGAGTCGTCGACGCCGCCGACGTAGACGATCTGCGCGCGCGGCGCCATCGCGTGGACCGCCTCGACGTCGAGCGTCTCCTCGCCGTACCAGCCCTGCGGGTCGGAGGTGTCGGTCTCCGGCGCGCGGTAGACGCCGGGTGGAACGACCTGCTTCAGCGGGACCGGCGGCAGGCCGTGGCGCGCCGAGTAGGTGTTCGCGTCGGAGGCGATCGTCGGCGAGGCGAACGCGTCGACGATCGCGACGGTCTGGCCACGGCCGTCGAGGCCGTGGGCGATCGCGCCGTCGACGCCGTAGGCGCTCTCCAGCTTGCTCGGCGACCAGCCGCACGGGATCCACGGCACGGCGTGGCCGAAGGCGGGCGGCAGGTCGGTCGCCGTCAGCTGACCCCAGTAGGTCGAGCAGGGGCCGGCGTTGACGGAGGCGGGCGCCGGCGGCGCGTCAGGCGTCGCGCTGTCGCCGACGATCGCGTTCGGGTGGACGAGGTCGTCGGCGCCGTCGAGGCCCGCGACCGAGCTGACGACGGAGGCGAGCGCGGCGGGAACGGCGGGCGCCTGCGCCGGCGCGCGCAGCGCTCTGCCGTCCACGTCGTATGTCGAGAGCGTGACGCCGAACGCCGCCTGCAGCTGGGCGGCGGTGCCGAGCGCCTCGACGTAGTGGTGGTTGCTCGGGATCTCGCCGATGCTCAAGCCGTAGCCACGCAGCCAGCGCACGACGGCGGCGACCTGCGCGTCGGTCGGCGCGAAGCGGGCGTCGAACTGCGCCGGTGAGAGGTAGGCGCCGTAGCTCGGGCTGGAGGGATCGGAGACCGCCTGCGCGTAGCCGTCGGCGTCGCCGCGCCAGGCGAGGTAGACGTTGACGGAGAGCTTCTGCGCGGCGGGCACGCCGCCGTGGCGATGGCCCGGATCGACCCAGTGCGGCAGGCCGCCGTGCAGGCGCACCGGCGGCCGCGACGGCGCGGCGGCCGCCGTGGCGTTGGCGGCGCCGAGCGCGCCGGGCAGGATCAGGAGCGCCGCGCCGGCTCCCAGCAGCGCGGTGCGACGACGGCCGCGGACGTGCTTCCGCATGAGCAACCTCCAGATGACATGCGCCGGCCCCCGTTTGATCCGGCGCGGTGGTCCTGGCCGCTTACCCGACCGTCCGCGCGCCCAATCCTCCGGTTGGCGGAGCGTGTCAGGCGATCGCGCGGGCGGCGTCGCCGAGGAGCGCGCGGGCGATCACGAGCCGCTGGATCTCGCTCGTGCCCTCGTAGATCTCGGTCACCTTCGCGTCGCGGTAGTAGCGCTCGGCGGGGAACTCGCGGGTGTAGCCGGAGCCGCCGAGGACCTGGATCGCCTCGCCCGTCCAGTGCCGCGCGACGCGCGAGGCGAACAGCTTCGCCTGCGCGCCCTCGACCGTGTGCGGGTGGCCGGCGTCCTTCAGCCGCGCCGCGCGCCAGGTCAGCGCACGCGCCGCCCCGATCTCCGTCTGCATGTCGGCGAGCTTCTGCTGGATCGCGCCGAGCCGGCCGATCGGGCCGCCGA
>JAATFK010000140.1 GCA_015655225.1 Solirubrobacterales bacterium
CGCAGGGCGCGGGCGTGACCTACCCGCTCTACCTCGACGCCGGGGACGCCGGCGCCGACTCGGTCACGAGCATCCCGAGCACGTCGAAGTGCCCGGCGGGCGTCGCGACGCGCAAGCGTCCGAAGTAGAGGTCGCCCTCAGCGGCGCAGATCCACCACCGGGTTGCGCAGCGTCCCGATCCCCTCGACCTCGGTCTCGATCACGTCACCGTCGGCGAGCGAGCGGACCGGGTCCATGAACTCGCCGCAGCCCCACGGCGTCCCGGTCAGCAGCACGTCGCCGGGATCGAGCGTGAAGCTCGCGGAGCAGAACGCGAGCAGCTCGGCGACGCCGAAGACCATCTCGGCCGTGGTCGAGTCCTGCATGATCTCGCCGTTCACGCGTGTCGACAGCGCGAGCCGCTGCGGGTCCGGGACCTCGTCCGCCGTCACGATCAGCGGGCCGAGGGGGCAGAACGTGTCGAGGCTCTTGCCGCGCACCCACTGGCCGTCGGCGAACTGGACGTCGCGCGCGGAGACGTCGTTCGCGACCGTGTAGCCGAGCACGTGGTCGAGCGCCTCCTCGACCGGGACCCGCGTCATCGTGCGCCCGACGACGACCGCCAGCTCGACCTCCCAGTCGACCCGCTCGGCCACCGCGCGGTCGATCACGATCGCGTCGCCGTCGCCCACCACGCTGCTGGAGAACTTCGCGAAGACGAGCGGCCGCTTCGGCGCCTCCATCCCCGTCTCGCGGACGTGGTCGAGGTAGTTGAGCCCGATCGCGACGATCTTCCCCGGCCGCAGCGGCGCCGTCAGGCGGGCGCCCGCGAGCGGCGCGGCGCCAGGCGCCGCCGTGAGCGGCGCGCCGGCCGCGATCAGCGCCTCCAGGGACGCCCCGGCGTCGTCGCCGAGCGGGAGCAGCGCGCCGTCGCGCTGCACCACCGCGCGGCGCTCGCCGCCGTCCGTCACTGCCGTCCCTATTCGCATCGTCGGGTCTCCATCTCGGTCGGGTCAGATCCCCTTGCCGGGGTTCATCAGGTTCTCGGGGTCGAGCGCGCGCTTGATCGCGCGGTGCACGTCGTGCGCGGGACCCAGCTCGGCGGCGAGCGCGTCGCGCTTCAGCAGCCCGACGCCGTGCTCGCCGGTCACGGTCCCGCCCAGCTCCAGCGTCAGCGCGACGATCGCCGCGAACGCGGCGCGAGCGCGCGTGACCGCGTCGGGGTCGTGCGGGTCGTAGACGATCGTCGGGTGCATGTTGCCGTCGCCGGCGTGGCCAAAGGTGCCGATCAGGACCGCCTCGCGCTCGGCGATCCGCTCGATCCCCTCCAGCAGCGCGGGGATCTTCCCGAGCGGGACGCCGACGTCGTCGAGCAGCGTCGCACCCTCGCGCTCGAGCGCGGAGTAGGCGAGCCGGCGGGCGGCCATCAGCATCCGCCCCTCGGCCTCCTCGTCGGTCGTGACCGTGAGCGTCGCGCCCTCCTGCTCGCACCAGCCGGCGATCCGGTCGACCTGGTCGAGCGCCGCCGCGCCGCCGAGGTCCGAGCGCGCGAACAGCAGCACCGCCACGTCGGCGTCGAGCCCCTGCGGGGCCATCCGCTCGACCGCCGCGATCGTCGTGCGGTCCATCAGCTCCAGCACCGCCGGGATCGTCTGGCGGGTGATGCGGGCGATCGCGCGGCCGGCGTCGCCGAGCGAGGCGAAGGAGGCGGCGAGCGTCGCCGAGGTGGGCGCGGGCGGCAGCAGCCGCACGGTCGCCTCGGTCACGATCCCGAGCGTCCCCTCGCTGCCGCAGAGGAGCGAGACGAGGTCGTAGCCGGCGACGCCCTTGCGCGTGCGGCGGCCGAGCCGGACGGCGCGGCCGTCGGCGAGGACGACCTCCAGGCCGAGCAGCGCGTCGCGCGTGACGCCGTACTTCACGCAGCAGAGCCCGCCGGCGTTCGTGGCGACGTTGCCGCCGATCGTCGAGAACTCGTAGGAGGCCGGGTCGGGCGCGTACCAGAGGCCCTCGGCGCGGGCCGCCTCGCCGAGGCGCGCGTTGACGAGCCCCGGCTGCACGCGCGCGAGCAGCGACGGCGCGTCCAGCTCGACCACGTCGACCATCCGCTCCGTCGACAGGACGAGGCAGCCGTCGATCGCGTTCGCTCCGCCGGAGAGGCCGCTGCCGGCCCCGCGCGGCACGACCGGGACGCGGTGGCGCGCCGCCGCCCGCACGGCCGCCTGCACCTCGGCGGTGGTGCGCGGCCGCACGACCACCGCCGGCGTCCCCGCCGGCAGCAGCCCGGGCGCCGCCTGGTCGGCGCGGTAGGACGCGAGCACGTCTGGATCGACCACGACGTCACCGGCGCCGTCGAGATCCGACAGGAACTGGTGCATCGATCCCACGCTCATCGCGCGATACTCTCGGAGCGCTCCGTGATGAGGAATCGACCGACCCGATGACGGGCTTCACCTTCGGCCGCGGCCCCGCCGGCTCGCCGCTCCTCGCCCCCGGTCAGCACGCCGTCAAGCTGGAGCGCAGCGTCTACTCCGGCCGCGTGACGTCGCTCCTGCGCGAGGCGATCGTGGAGGGCGAGCTGGAGGCTGGCGCGCCGCTCGTCGAAGCGCGCCTGGCGGAGCAGCTCGCGGTCAGCCGCGGCCCCGTGCGCAACGCGCTGCACGCGCTGGAGGGCGAAGGGCTGGTGCGCACCCTGCCAAACGGCCGCACCGTCGTCGTCGGCTTCAGCGCCGCCGACCTCGAGGACCTCACGAGCGTCCGCTACGAGCTGGAGGCGGCCGCGATCCGCCGCGGCGTCGCCCGCCGCGCGGACGTCACGCCGGTGCAGGACGCGTTCGCCGCGCTGGAGCGCGAGGGCGCCTCGACCCAGCGGCTCGTCGACCTCGACATCGACTTCCACCTGCGCCTGCTGGAGCTGTCGGGCAGCCGCTTCCTGACGCAGGCGTGGCTCGCGCTCGCGCCCGTGATCCACACCGTCATCACGATCGGCAACCGCCGCCTGACCGAGCGCGGGCCGGAGCGCAACTTCACCCGGATCGTCGACGCGCACCGGCCGCTCGTCGCGGCGATCGCCGACTTCGACGCGAGACGCGCGACCGCGCTGCTGGCGAAGCAGTTCGACGTGACCACGTCGATGTTCAGCGAGGACGTCGACTAACACGTCAGCCGAGCAGTCCCGCCGGCGCCTGGAGCGCGTCGCGCACGCTGCCGAGGAAGCGCGCGGCGTCGGCTCCGTAGAGGATCCGGTGGTCGCACGTGAGCGTCAGCGTCAGCTGCTGCACGGGGACGATCGTACCCTGGCGCGGGAGCGCAACCGGCCGCACCGCGCCGACCGCGAGGATCGCCGCCTGCGGCACGTTGATGACCGCATCGAAGTGCCGCACGCCGAGCATCCCGAGGTTCGAGACCGTGAATGTCCCGTCGGCGAGCGCGGCCGGCTCGATCGTGCGCTCGCGCACCGCCTGCGCGAGCGCGCGGCTCTCGCGCGCGACCGCGTCGAGCGACTTGGCGTCGGCGTCGCGGATCACCGGCACGACGAGCGCGTCCGGCGCCTCGACCGCGATCCCGACGTTGACGCGCTCCCACAGGCGGAACGTCTGCGCCTCCCCGTCGAACGACGCGTTCGCGCGCGGGTGCTGGCGCAGCGCGAGCGCGCAGGCGCGGACGATCATGTCGTTGTAGGAGGGAACCGGGCCGCCCGGCGCCGCCGCCTTTAGCTCGGCGCGCAACGCCGCCGCCGCGTCCATCTCGACGTCGAGCGCGACCGTGAACTCCGGCACGGTCGCCTTCGCCTCGGCCATCCGCCGCGCGATCACTCTCTGCGTGCGCGAGAGCCGCCGCGGCGCGCCGGCGCCGCGCCCGTCCTCCACGGCCGCGGCCTCCTGCGCGCTCACGCGCCCGCCCCGTCGTCGATCCGCACGACCACGTCGCCGACGCTGCATTCCTGGCCCTCGCTGACGAGGATCTCCGCGACCGTGCCGGCGACGCCGGCCTCGACCTCGAACGTCGCCTTGTCGCCCTCGACCTCGATGACCGAGTCCTCCGCGCCGACCTGCTGGCCGACCTCGACCATCACCGCGAGGATCTCGACCTCGACGGTGGACATGCCCATCTTCGGGATGTGGACGTCGATCATCGGACCACCTCCCGGTCGAGCACGCCGCGGACCGCGGCCGCGAGCTGGGCGCGGCTCGGCAGCAGCGCCTCCTCCAGCTCGACCGCGAACGGGATCGGGGCGTCGGCGCGCGTGACGCGCCGCGGCGGCGCCGCCAGCGGGAACTCCTCGGCGGCGGTCGCCAGCACCTCGCCGGCGAGGCCACAGGTGCGGTTCGTGTCGTCGAAGACGACCAGCCGGCCGGTCTTCTCGACCGACGCGCGCAGCCCCTCCCAGTCGAACGGGAGGATCGAGCGCGGGTCCCACACCTCGACCGAGATGCCGTCCTCCGCGAGCTCCTGGGCGACCGCGAGCGCGTCGTGGACGAGGTGGCCGATCGCGACGACGGTGACGTCGTCGCCGGCGCGATGGACGCGCCCGTCGCCGAGCGGCACCGCCTCCGGCTGCTCCGGCGCCTCCTCTCTGGTCCCGAGCACGGCGGCCGGCGCGAACAGGACGACCGGGTCGTCGTCGCGGATCGCGCTGAGGAAGAGGCCGTAGGCGTCGAGCGCGGTCGCCGGGACGACGGTCTTGACGCCTGCCTGCGCGAACAGCGCGTAGGGATGGTCGGAGTGCTGGGCCGCGAGACCTCTGCGGGCGCCGCTGCCGGGCACGATGTAGGTGACCGGGACCTTCGCCTGGCCGCCCGTCATCAGGCGGAACTTCTGCGCCTGGTTGACGATCGGCTCGAACGCCGTGAACAGCAGCGAGGGGATCTGGAACTCGACCACCGGCCGGTGGCCGGCGAGCGCCGCTCCCATCGCGAAGCCCGTGAACGCCTGCTCGGAGATCGGCGTGTCGATCACCCGCTGGCGGCCGAAGTCGGCGACCAACCCTCTGGAGACGCCGCGCAGCGACGCGCGCACGTCCTCGCCGAGGATGAAGACCGACGGGTCGGCGGTCATCTCGTCGCGCAGCGCTCGGGCGAGCGCCGCCTGGTATCGCATCCGGGCCATCAGGCCGACACCCCCTCGCGCGGCAGCGGGCCGCTCGCGTAGACGTATTCGCGCGCGTCGGCGACCGCCGGGCGCGGGCTCTCGCGCGCGAACGCGAGCGCCTCCGCCAGCAGCCGCTCGACCTCGCCGTCAAGCGCCGCGACCTCGTCGGGCGTCATCCGCTCGGCGAGGACGCGCAGCGGGTCGCGCTCGCGCCAGCGCTCGATCTCCTCGTCGGTGCGGTAGCCGAGCTTCATCGTCCGCTCAGCCGTGTGGTGGCCGACGAAGCGGTAGGTCTCGCACTCGATGAAGCTCGGGCCGTCGCCCGCGCGGGCGTGCGCGACGGCCGTCTCGGCCGCCGCCTGGACCGCCTCCACGTCCATCCCGTCGACGTGGACCGCCGGCATGTCGTAGGCCGCGGCGCGCCCGACGATAGACCCCGAGGTCGCCTCCGAGGCGGCGAACGAGACCGCGTAGCCGTTGTTCTCGCAGACGAACAGCAGCGGCAGCTTCCAGATCCCCGCCATGTTCATCGTCTCGTGCAGGACACCCTGGTTGACGGCGCCGTCGCCGAAGAAGACGACCGCGACGCGGTCGCTGCCAGCCTCTCTGCCGGCCCACGCGGCGCCGGCCGCGATCGGCGCGCCGGCCGCGACGATCCCGTTCGCGCCGTAGATCCCGAGCGAGACGTCGGCGATGTGCATCGAGCCGCCGCGCGCGCGGTTGAGGCCCGTCGTGCGGCCGAGCAGCTCGGCCAGCATCCGCCGCACCTCGGCGCCCTTCGCGATCACGTGGCCGTGGCCGCGGTGCGTGGAGGTGATCACGTCGTCGGGCCGCAGCGCGGCGCAGACGCCGGTCGCGACCGCCTCCTGGCCGATGTACTCGTGCGTGACGCCGGCGATCTCGTTCGCGTTGACGAGCTCGACGACCTGCTCCTCGAAGCGCCGGATCGTGCGCATCGTGCGGTAGAGATCGGACCTCATGGCGTCACCGCGCGGGCGGGATCGCGGGGCGGTTGGCCGGCGAGCACGCGCAGGACGTCGGCGAGCGCGCGACTGCGCACCTCGGCGAGCGCCTGCTCGGAGAACGCCGCCGAGTGGGGTGTGACCACTGCAGACTCCATTCCGATCAGGGGACTGTCTGGGGGAAGCGGCTCGACCTCGAAGACGTCGAGGCCGGCGCCGGCGAGGCGGCCGTCGGCGAGCGCCGCGGCGAGCGCGGCCTCGTCGACGATCTCGCCGCGGCTGGTGTTGACGAGCAGCGCGCCGGGCCGCATCCGCGCCAGCTCCGCGGCGCCGATCAGCCCGCGCGTGGCGGGGGTCAGGGGAAGGTGGAGGGAGAGCACGTCGGCGCCGGTCAGGAGCGCGTCGAGGCTCGCCGCGCGGCGGGCGCCGAGCGCGTCCAGCACGTCGTCGCCGACGCCCGGGTCGTGGACGACGAGCGTCATCCCGAACGCCGCCGCGCGCACGCCGACGGCACGCGCGATCCGGCCGCCCCCGAGCAGCCCGAGGACCGAGCCGCGCAGCCGGCGCATCGTGCCGAGCTGCGCGTAGGAGAGCCAGCGGCCGTCGCGCAGCGCGCGGTCGGAGGCGGGCACGCGCCGCGCCACCGCGAGCAGCAGTGCGAGCGTGTGGTCGGCGACGTCGTCGACGCCGTAGTCGGGGACGTAGACGACCTCGACGCCGCGTGCGCGCGCGGCGGCCACGTCCACGTTGTCGTAGCCGCTGCCGCAGCGGGCGATCACGCGCAGCTCCGGCAGCCGCGCGATCAGCTCGGCGGTCAGCTTCGCGTGGTAGACGAAGACCGCCGCCGCGTCCCCGCCCGCCGCGGCGATCGCGTCCGGGTCGTGCCCGTCGACCTCCACGAGCGTCGCGCCGGCCGCGGCGATCGCCGCGCGGTCCCCGTTGTCGAACGGGAACCGCTCGCGGTCGGTCAGGAGCAGCCGCGTCACGGGCGCACGTGGAACGCGTCGACCTGCACGGTCGACCCGGTCGCGTCGTAGTTGTGCGTCCCGAGCGCTCTGATGCTCAGCGTGTGCGTGCCGCTGGTCGGGAACGTCGCCTGGTAGACGGCCGCCTGCGCCACGTCGGGGCCGCGGAAGCCGTACGTGTCGACGCGCGAGGCGAACGTGCCGTCGAGCGAGACGTCGGCCTGCCCGCAGGACGGGCAGAGGTGCCCGACCCACGTGATCCGCCGGCCGGTGAACGTGACGGTCGCGGTGTCGCCGGCGGTCGCGCTGACGTGCGCCGACCCGCCCGAGGCGGAGGCGACCGACGGCGCCGTCCAGCCGGTCCCGGCGTAGGCGATCGAGCTGTCGCCGTCCTCCTTCACGGTCGCCGCGTTCGTCAGCGCCTGGAAGCCGTCGACGTTCACGCTCGCCCCGGTCGAGAGGTTGTTGCGCTGTCCCGACTGGACGATCTGGATCGTGTGTCTGCCGACCGTCGGGAACGTTCTCGCGTAGACCGGGACCGCCCAGTTGTCGTCGTCGGGCGCGTAGAGGTCGATCGTCGCGTCGGTCGTCCCGTCGATCTTGACCGTCGCCTTGCCCTGGTCGGGGCCGAGCTTCGCGATCCAGGTGACCGAGCCGCCGGTGAACGTCCAGCTCGCCGAGGGGGAGCCGCCGGCCGGCGGCGGATCGCCGTGGTAGGTGACGTCGGGATCCCAGGAGGTCGCGTCGTTCGCCCAGTCGCCGTTGTTGTCGATCTCGAAGCGGATCGCGTCGCCGCTGGCGACCGTCACGTTCGCGACGTTCGCGTCGACCCCCGTCGTGTCGCTCCCGGCGATCGTCGTCGGACCCCAGATCGTCGAGCCGTTCTTCGTGATCTTCACGATCACGCCGTTGCCGAGCGTGTTCATCTTCGCGACGTGCGAGGCGATGTCGACCGTGCCGGCTCTCGGCGCGACCCAGTCGCGGGCGGTGTCGTTCGACGGGCCCGGGTGCTCGGCCGTCGGCCAGACGTAGCCACCGGTCGCGTCGTGCCACTCGCGCTGGCCGAGGTAGCCGCTCGCGTTGTAGGTGCCGATGTCCTGCCAGGTCCCGCCCACGTCGTCCTGGTAGCGCCAGTTGTTCGCCCCCTGCGTCGAGCTGAAGCCGGCGCACGCGTCGTGGCAGTCCGACGAGGTCGAGAGCGTCCCGCCGGAGGCGTTCGGGAGGCCGGTCTGGTGCGACCAGCCACCGCTGTAGGTGACGCCTGTGTCCCCGTCGTCGGCGCCGAGCGTGTCGACCGTGAAGCCGGTCGAGAAGGCCGCCGGCGAGAGGTTGCCGTCGCCGTCGATCGTTCTGACCGAGTACGGCGCGTTGGGCGAGTTGAGGTGGGAGTGGTCGAAGTAGTAGCGGCCCTTCGCGACGGTCGCGATCAGATTCCCCGACAGGTAGACGTCGTAGCCGCTGACGTGGTTGTCGTCGGAGCCCGCGTTCCAGGTCACCTCGGTGCCCGCGTAGCCCATGTTCGTCGCGACCTTCGCGACGACGTTGCTGGGCGCGGTCGGCGCGGTCGTGTCCTGGCCGCTGCCGGGGTGCTTCGGCATCCCGAGCCAGATCAGCTCGCCGGCCGCCGGGGAGGTGAGCGTGACGCCGTTGGTCATCAGGTCGGCGCCGGTGCGCGAGGCCGTGCCGGAGGCGAGCTGGTAGCGGACGTCGTAGGTCGTGGTCGCGTTGAGGCCCTTCGGGTAGACGGTGACGTTGCCCGACGCACCACCGGTGCCCTTGTAGATCACGAGCGCTCTGGTCTGGTCCTGGGAGACGCGCTCGAACCAGTTGCGGTCGTTGTCGGTCCCGTGCGGGTGGAACTGATGCACCCAGCGGCCGGCGACGCCCTGCTGCAGCAGGTAGTGGTACGTGTCGACGAGCTTGCGCATGCAGGCGAGCTTCGTCGGGTCGCTCGTGTCGCCCGTGAAGTCGGGGTTGAACGCGAGCAGCGCGTTGTAGGCGTTCGAGCAGTTGCCCGGATCCCATGCGTCCGGGATCCCGCTGATCTTGTCGGTCGGGAAGAGGCGCGAGGCGTCGTAGGACTCCGCCATGCCGTTGTTGTCGGTGATCGAGAAGCTCGACGCCATCCGCATGAACTCCCAGCTGACCTCGTTGCCGCCGCTGTCGACGGCCTGGATCGCTGAGTTCGGACGCGCGTCGAGGAAGCTCTGCTGGACCCCGCGGAAGGCCTGGTCCTGCGCCAGCTGCTGCGCGCCGCTCCAGTCGCCGACCGGACACGAGTCGTTGCGCCACTGGAAGTCGCCCCAGGCCGCGGCTCTGCCGATCAGCAGGTTGCTCATCCAGCTCGCGGCAGCCGGGTTCGTGAGGTCGATCAGCCGGTCGGCGTAGCCGCACGGCGAGGCGGTCGTGAACCAGTCCGGATGCGCCGCGTAGACCGCCGAGTTCGTGTTCGCGTCGTAGGCCATCATGTAGATCAGCTGGTTGATCCCGGATCTGGCGAGGTAGTCGCCGCTCTCCTTGAAGTCGGGGCCGTTCCAGTTGCCGGGCGTGTCCCACCAGCCGTTGTCGCGGTGGTAGGTGTCGGCGCCGATCGTGCGCAGGTGGTCGGCGAGGCCGAAGACCTTCTGCAGCGTGCCGGCCTGGTCCCACGAGCCGGTCCACTGGCTGCCGGTGTACCAGTAGCCGAGCATGCGGATCGCGCCGAAGTACGGGCTGCGCGTGTAGTCCCACATGTACTTGTACTGCCAATCCAGCAGGCCGTTCGTCATCGTGTCGAGGTCGGTCGTGTAGACCGACGTGAACGCTCTCGGCGTCGTGATCGACGCGCCCGCGGCGAGCGACTGCGAGTAGTTCGGGATCGTCAGCGAGAGGTCGCCGGTGCCCCCGTTCTGGTTGCCGGCCTGGAGCGCCCAGCGACCGTCGTAGTCGAAGCCGACCGCGACGCCGTCTCTTCTCGACGTGTTGAAGACGCTGAACCACGGGATGTAGACCGACGAGGTCTCCGACCAGCCGGCGGTCGGACAGCCGCTCGCGCTGACGAAGTCCTGGTAGCGCCAGCCGTTCGTCCCCTGCGTCGAGGAGAAGCCGGTCGAGGCGGTGAAGGAGGCGCCGCCGGTGCCCTGGTATCTGATCGTCGGATCCCAGTTGGTGGCGTCGTAGCTGTAGTCGCCGTTGTTGTCGATCACGAAGCGGATCACGTCGCCCGCTCTGACGGCGACGCTGGAGACGTTCGCGTCGACCCCGGCGGTGTCGCTCGGACCGATCGTCTGCGCGGCGGAGATCGTCGTCCCGTTCTTCAGGATCGAGACGACGACGCCGTTGCCGCCGGTGTCGCGCTTGGCCGCGTGGCTCGTGATGTCGACGGTGCCGTCAGTCGGTGCGGTCCAGGCGCGGGCGGTCTGGTTTCCAGGGCCGGGATGCTCGGCGCCGGGCCACACGTAGCCCCCTGTCGAGTCGTGCCACTCTCTCTGGCCCTCGTAGCCGCTCGCGCTGTAGCTCGCGATGTCCTGCCAGCCGCCGACGCCGGTCGTGCTGACGGGGCAGTCGAAGCTGTCGTAGGAGTCGAACGTGCGCGCGTAGCTGCTCGTCAGCGACGCGGTGCGCAGCTGCCACGAGTTGGCGACGGCGCTCGCGCCGCTCATCCACTGGAGCGTCGAGCTGGCGGTCTCGTCGCCCATCACGTGCTGCTCGAGGAAGGACGGTCTCGCGAGCGTGTGCGCGCTCGTGGAGGTGTTCTTGTACTCGGCCCACTCGCGGATCACGCTCGTGCTCGGATAGACGAGGTAGTGCTTGATCACCTGCAGGCCGGTGCGCGTCAGCGTCACGTCGAGCTGGAGCGCGGGCTGCCCACCCGCCGTCACGCTCGCGGCGCTGCCGGCCGCGCAGGTCCAGCCGGCGGTCGAGCCGGTGATCTCGGCGCCGTCCCAGGTGAAGCGCAGCTCGCTCGACGGGCTGCTCGCGTCGACGTACTCGCGCACCGGGCTGGCGAGCTTGTTCTTGAAGCTCGTGAGCGTGTAGGTCCCGCCGGTGAAGGTCAGGACTCTCTCGACGGCGGCGGTGCCGATCGTCCAGGTGCAGGCGTTCGCGCCCTGCGTGGCGTACGCGTCGCCGACGGTGACGGCGTTGGCGCTGGCGGCGCTCGCGGCGAGCGCGAGCGTCGAGAGCAGGGCGAGCAGCAGCGTGCGACGGAGCGGGTGGCGCATGACGGTACGACCCCTTTCCTAGAGCAGCGCGCCGCCGTTCACGCGCAGCACGTGACCGGTGACGAAGGTGGACAGCGGACTCAGCAGGTAGACGCAGGCGGCAGCGATCTCCTCCGGCTGGCCGAGGCGGTTGAAGAGCGTGCGGGCGCCGGCGACGGCCTTCTGCTCGGGCGTCGCGGCGCCGAGCCCGGCGGTCTCGATCGGGCCGGGCGAGACGGCGTTGACGCGGACGTTCGCGCCCGCCGCCTCCCGCGCGAGCGACTTCGTGAGGCCGATCACGCCGGCCTTCGCGGCGGCGTAATGGGCGGCGGGGCTGATCGAGCCGTACTCGCCGGCGGTCGAGGCGATGTTGACGATCGAGCCGCTGCCGCGTTCGAGCATTCCGGGCAGGACCGCGTGGCAGCCGGCGACGGCCGTGCCGAGGTTGGCCGCGAGCGCGCGCGCCCAGTCGTCGGGGTGCAGCGCGGTGAAGGGGCTGACCTCGAACAGGCCGGCGCAGTTGACGAGGCCGTCGACCGGTCCCAGCTCGGCGGTGGTGCGCGCGGCGAAGCCGTCGAACGCGGAGCGGTCGCTCGCGTCGAGCGCTTGCGCGGTCACCTCGGCGCCCCCGTCGCGCAGCTCCCGCGCGAGCGTGGCGAGCTGGTCCTCACCGAGGTCGGTGAGGGCGAGGCGGGCGCCGGCGGCGGCGAGCAGGCGTGCGATCGCCTGGCCGATGCCGCCGGTCGCGCCGGTCAGGACGACGGTGGTGCCGGCCAGCAGCGGCGCGCGTCCCGCGACCGCCTCCTGGACCGCACCGCTGCGCGGCGCGACGTCACTGCTCATCTCTGCTCCCCTGGTCTTGGTTGTCGCCGTCGCCGTCGAACAGCGAGCCGGTGAGGCCGAACTGGTCACGCAGCAGCGCGCACGCCTCGTCCGCCGCGCCGCGCTCGATCGCGTCCAGCAGCGGACGGTGGGAGGCGACGATGCGGGCGAAGTGCTCGGCCGGGTCGGCCGCCGTCAGGCGCCGGTTGCCGACCGTGATGACGGTCTGGATCACGGGCGCGATCGCCTGCCACGCCTCGATCAGGAAGCGGCTGCCGGAGAACTCCAGCACCGCGCGGTGAAAGCCCATGTCGACCTCGACGAGGCGCGGCGTCGTCGCGCCCTCGACCTCGAGCGCGGCGAGCGCCGCCTCCAGCGGGGCGATCGCGGCGCCGCGTCCGACGCCCCACCGGATCGCCGTCGCCTCCAGCTCGAAGCGCACGCGCAGCAGGTCCTGGACGTCCTGGGAGGCGAAGCCGACGACGGTCGTGCGGCCGTTCGGCTGGGTGCGCACGAGCCCTTCCCCCTCCAGCACGTGCAGCGCGCTGCGGACCGGGCCGCGGCTGACCGCCAGCTCCTCCGCGACGCGCATCTCGACCAGCGGCGTGCCGGCCGCGAGCGTGCCGTCGACGATCGCCTCGCGCAGGACGCCGGCGACCCAGCCGGAGTAGATCGAGCGGCCGAGCTTCGTCGCGTGCTGACCGCTCGCGGGCGCGCCCGGCACGCCCGGCAGCGCGCCGAGCGTCGCGGTGCGCGTGTGGGCGAACGCCTCGACGCGGTCGCTCGGCGTCACGCTCCCACCTCCGCGACCGACGGCACCGCCATCGTCGTCGCCTCGATCACGCGCGCCTCGGAGCCCTCGCCGCGCGCGAACTGGTCGACGATCTGGCCGTCGGCGAGGACGACGCAGCGGTCGCACAGCCCGACCAGCTCGGCGATCTCGGAGGAGACGACGAGCAACGTCACGCCCTCGTCGGCGAGCTGCAGGATCAGCCTGTAGATCTCCTGCCGCGTCTCGACGTCGACGCCCTTCGTCGGCTCGTCCAGCAGCATCACCTTGGGCGCGTTCATCAGCACGCGCGCGAGCAGGATCTTCTGCTGGTTGCCGCCGCTCAGGTGCGCGACGTCGGCGTTCGCGGACGGCGCCTTGATGCTGAGCGTGTCGATGTATCTGCGCGCGACACGCGCCTCGGCGCGGCGGTCCACGAAGCCCATCTTCGCGATCCCGCCGAGGTTGCCGATCGTGACGTTCTCGCTGAGGCCGAAGTTGAAGAGCAGGCCGCTGCCCTTGCGGTCCTCCGTCAGCATCGCGATCCCGGCGCGGCGCGCGTCGGCGGGCGAGCGCAGCCTGCGCTCGCGGCCCTCGACGCGGATCGTCCCGCGGTGCGCGAGGCGGCCGTTGATCGCGCTCAGCAGCTCGGTGCGCCCGGCGCCGACGACGCCGGCGATGCCGACGATCTCGCCGCGCCGCGCGGTCAGGCTGACGTCGCGCAGGATGTCGTGCGGGCGCGACGGGTGGGCGACCGAGACGTGCTCCAGCGCCAGCACCTCCTCCTGGTGGGCGGGGTCGTAGTCCTTCTCGCGCTGCGGGTAGAGGCGGTCGAGCTCGCGGCCGACCATCGCCGCGACGATCGCGCGCTCGCTGAAGTCGGCGCGCTCGATCTCGGCGACCGAGCGGCCGTCGCGCAGGACCGTCGCGCGGTCGCACATGCGCATCACCTCGGGGATGCGGTGCGTGATGAAGATCATCGTCGTGCCGGCGTCGCGCAGACGGTTCAGGACGCCGAAGAGGCGGTCGGTCTCGTTGCCGGCGAGCGACGCGGTCGGCTCGTCGAGGATCAGCACGCGCGGGTCGGTCGCCAGCGCGCGGGCGATC
>JAATFK010000049.1 GCA_015655225.1 Solirubrobacterales bacterium
GACGATCCGCCAGCCGACGAACGTGCCGGGAACGTCCCGAGCGATCGGCGCTTCGGGATCTGAACCCGGGGCGGACCAGCCCGAGGGGGCCGCGGTGCCGACGCTAACTCCGTGGGCCCGCGTCCGTTCGCGTCGCGGTAATGATTCGAATCGAGTCGGGACGCTGGGCCTTCGCTTCGTACATCGCGCGGTCAGCGCGTCCGAATAGCTGGTCGACCGTCTCGGCGCCATCCCAGACCGCGATGCCAGCAGAGCAGGTCGCGCCGTCGGGCGTCTGCGCCTGGAGGCGGGCGAGGACGTCAACCGCGCACTCGGAGGGGCAGTCGGGCATGCAGATGACGAACTCGTCGCCGCCGTAGCGCGCGATCAGGTCCGACTCCCTGATCGCGGTCCGCCATGCCGTCGCACACTGTCTGAGGAACCGGTCGCCGGCGCGATGCCCGTGCGCGTCATTGATCGTCTTGAACCCGTCGAGGTCCACGACAGCAACAGCGAGTGGCGTGCCGTTGCGTCTGGCGCGAGCGAGCTCGCGGTCCATCGCCTCGTCCCATGCGCGCCGGTTCGGCAACCCCGTGAGCGCGTCGGTCCGCGCTGTCATCTCCAACAGCGCCAGCACGTTGGCGTGCTGCTCCTCAGCCTGCTTGCGCTCGGTCAGGTCGCGCGTGAGCTTGCCGTAGCCCTCCAACTCGCCATCGTCGTCATAGAGCGCGGCGATCTTGATCTGCGCCCAGAACAGCGAGCCGTCCTTGCGAACGCGCCACCCCTCCTCCTCATAACTGCCGAAGGTCGCCGCAGCCTCGAGCTCCCGCCGCGGGTGCCCGCTGGCGATCGCTTCGCGCGGATAGAAGATCGCGAAGTTCTCCCCGAGGATCTCGTGTTCGGCATAGCCCTTGAGCCGCTCCGCGCCCGGACTCCACGAGACGATCGTCCCCCTGGGATCGAGCATGATCACCGCGACCTCGCTCAACCCGTCCATCAACAACCGCAGCGCGCGATCGCCGTTCGGGTGCTCCGTCACGACCACCCCGTCCGACCGGCGGTGGATAGCTGGCTCACGGGCATCGGGATGAGCGTAAGGAAGTTCGCGGACGGTCGCGCCGTCCCCGGCATCACGATCGGCGGGCTTCCTGCCGAAACCTGCGCAAAGCTCCGAACCCGGCCGAGCTGGAACGCGCCAATCCTCGAATCCCTACCGCGACAAGCTGGCCCCGACGAACTCCGCAAGGAGGCCGAGCGCGGCGGACAGCGCCGGCGAGACGGTCGGCGTGGGCCTGGTCCAGGCGATCGACAGGACGGCGCTCGATCTGCGGCCGCCCGGGATCGGCTGGAACAGCGCGGAGCGGGCGCCGGCCTCCCGCGCGAGGCGACGCGACGGCACCGCGTGCTCAGTCGTGTCGGGCACGAACAGCGGTGCCTCCGATGTGAACGCGGCCGCGATCCCGGAATGCTCGGTGAGCATGTTCGTCCGCGGCTCACGCGGCACGCCGCCGGTCGAGGCGGCCAGCACGAGCTCGTTCGGCGCTGACCCCGGAACCCACAGCGCGACCACGTCGGCGCCGGCGAGCGCCTCTGCCTCTCGACAGACGAGAGCGGGCAACTGCTCGATCGGGGCGATCGCGAGGCGCTGGAGCGCCTCCTCCAGCTCGCCGATCGTCCGGCGGTACGTCGCGGCAGACGCGATCGCCTCACGGCGGATGAGGAAGTTCGCCAGACGCACGCCGATGCTTGCGAGCGTGCTCATGGTGCGTCGATTCGGTTGGCGCATCCGCGTGCCGAAGAGCTCCACCACCCCGAGGGCGCCGTCGACGTTGCGCACCGGGATCGCCAGTGCCTGCGTGAGTCCGGCCTCGCGCAAGGCCTCGACGCGCAGCAGGCTGGGAAAGACGGTCAGATCCTCGACCCAGAGCGGCCCGTCCGACTCCACCACGCGGCCGGGGAGCCCGACGCCGGGCGCGAACGTCATCGTCCGCGTCATCCGCTCCAACGTGCTCGCGTCGACCTGCTCGGAGGACCAGACCGACACGCACCGGAGCGATGCCTGTGGCCCCGCGTCGGGGTCGCGCTGCCACCAGGCGGCGAAGTCGGCCTCGAGCAGACCGGCGAGCCGCGACGCGGTCGCGTGACAGATCTGCCGCAGATCGTCTCCGTCGGTCATCGTCTGATCGAGAGCCTGGTGGAGTCGAAGTCCCAGCTCCGCGGAGCCGGGACGCCGTGTGTCCGTCGGCTGAGCGGCCACGGGCGTCGGACGCGCCGAGACGGTCCGCGGTATCGCCAGATGACGGCCGAGCCACTCGTAGAAGCGATCCGGCGCAAGCGGTTCGCTCACCACGTATCCCTGCGCGACATGACAGCCGAGGCCGGCGAGCGTGTTGAGCTCCGACGACGTCTCGGCACCCTCCGCGACGACGGTCATCCCGAGATGCCGCCCGAGTGCCGCGATCGCCGCGATCACGCCGGTGTCACCGCTGCGTCGCATCTGCTCGATGAACGTGCGGTCGATCTTGACCTCGTCCAACGGGAACGACTGCAGACGACCGAGCGACGAATAGCCGGTGCCGAAGTCGTCGAGCGACAGGCGCACCCCAAGGCTCTTGAGATGGCCGAGGACCGACTGCGCCGCCGCGAAGTCACCGCTGAGCGCATCCTCGGTGACCTCGAGGGTCAACCGATGCGGGCGTGCCCCCGACTCGGCGAGCCGCTCTCCCACCCTCGTCACGATCCGGCGGTCGAGCACGCTGTGCGCCGAGACGTTGACGGCGACGTTCAGGCAGCCCGCGTCGAGCGCGTCGAGCGCGTCGAGGCAGCGAAGCGCCTGTTCGAGCACCGCGTCGCTGAGCGCGTCGCTCAATCCGCTCGACTCGGCGAGCGGGACGAAGACGAGCGGAGAGACCGATCCGCGGCCGATCCGCTCCCAGCGTGCCAGCGCCTCGACGCCGACCACCCGTCCTGAGCACAGGTCCATCTGAGGCTGCAGCGCGACGGAGATGTCGCCACGGTGAAGCGCCGCGGCCAGTTCGGCCCTCGTCGGCGCGGCGTGCGCCGCGGCCGGGAGGGCGGGGATCTGCGTGGACGACAACGGCGACTCCTCTCAGCTCGCTCTGGGCCCCCAGGGACACCCCGAGCGACGACCAACATGACTGTTATCGGCCGCTCTCTCCGGAACTGACCGTGCTGAGCTGATTGGTCAACGAATGTTGTGCCCCGCTGGCCGAGGCGCCGGACGTCAGCGACGCGCGGGCTTCTTCTTGGTGGGCACCGTGAAGACGACGGCCGCGTGGACGCTGGGCTTGCCGGTCTGGCTGAGCGTCAGCTGCGTCTTGAGCCGCTTGTGGGCCGCGAGCAGCTTGCGGCCGGCCGCGTTGAGGCGGACGGTGACGGTCTTGCTCTTGCCGGCGGCGACGGTCGCCTTGACGGTCCCGAGCGTGACCGTCCGCTTGACCGTCTTCTTGCCGTGCCTGACGGCCTCGACCGTCGTGACGGTGAGCTTCACCGCGCACGAGCCGGCGGTCGAGCAGCGGACCGGCACCCGCGCCGAGGTTCCCGAGACGGCGGTGTGACCGAGCGTCGGGCGCCCGGCGGATGCGACGGTCCTCGGGCTCGCGCTGCCGGGCGTCGTCCCCGCGCCGGGTCCCGTCGCGGCGCCCGCGCCGCTCCCGCCGCCAGCTCCCGTGCCGCCGCTCCCGGACCCACTACCGCCGCCGGAGCCCGGGCCGCTGCCGCCCCCGGATCCGTCGCCGGGCCCAGGGCCGCCACCGCCGGCTGGGGCGGCGGGGACGTCGAAGCTGACGAGCCGGCTGCGGTTCAGCGTGACGGTGCAGGTTCCGCCGGCGACCACGTCGCACTGCGATCCGCCGGCCACGGCGCTGCCGGCGAGCGCTCCGAGGCTGACCGAGTAGGCGCCAGTCGGGAGGCTCGCGGAGTAGGCGCCGTCGGTTCTCGTGGTCGCGGTCGTGACGCCGTTGGCGCCGACCACCGTCACCGCGACGCCGGCCTGCGGCGCGCCGTCGGTGTCGACGACGCTTCCGTAGAGCCGGAAGGCGACCGCGCACGATCCGCTGGAGGCGGCCGGGTCGACGGTGCCGGCGGTGCCCGCCACGCCGTCCGCTCCCCGGGCACCGCTGTTGGTCCCGTCGTAGAACCCGTAGCCGCCGGCTCCAGGGCCACCGGCGGTGAGCGTGTCGCCGGCGAAGCTCGTGCAGCTGCCGATCGTGGCGCTGGGGTCGAGGGACGCGAACTCCGTCGCGCCGCCGTTGCCACCGGGGCCGCCGGGAGCCAGCGTTCCGCTGATGACGCCGGTGCCCTGGCCGCCGATGCCGCCCGCCATGCCGCGGGCCTGGTCGTCCTCGAAGGTCGCGGAGCCCACGGTGAGCGTGCCGCCGGCGTTGAGGATCGCGCCGCCGCGCGCGTCGCCGCCGTCGCCGCCCGCGCCGCCGGCCGGGCCCGCGCTGCCGCCGGCTCCGCCGGTGCCGCCGTAGCCGTCCGTTCCGTCGGCCTCGTCGCCGGTGAACACCGCGCCGCTGATCGTGGTGGTGCCGGCGTTGTAGATCGCGCCGCCCTCGCTGACGCCGCCCACCCCGCCCGCGCCGCCGGAGGTGCCGGTCCCGGACGGTCCGACGGCCCCGTTGGTCGACCCGAGGCCGCCCTGGCCGCCGCCGCCGGCGAAGCCTCCCCGTCCTCCGGTGCCGCCGGTGCCGCCGAACACCTGGTCGGTGTCGAACACCGTGCCGCCGGTGACCGTCAGTCCCGCGCCGGCCGACACGTAGATCGCGCCGCCCTGCGCCGCGCCGCCCTGACCGCCGAGCCCGGGCGCGCCGCCGTTGCCGCCCGGGCCGCCGGCGCCGCCCGTCCCGTTGATGGCGAAGCCGCCCTCGCCGCC
>JAATFK010000074.1 GCA_015655225.1 Solirubrobacterales bacterium
CCCAGGTCCGTTCGACGCTCGCCCTCATCAAGGCGATGCTCGACGGCGCGATGCCCGTCGTGCCACGCGCCCGCTTCGGCGTCGTCGACGTCCGCGACGTCGCCGACGCGCACCTCCGGGCGATGGCCACGCCGGAGGCGGCCGGCAAGCGCTTCCTGGTGGTCGCCGACGGGCCGACGACGAGCTTCCTCGGCGTCGCCGACGTCCTGCGCCGGCGGCTCGGCGCGCTGGCCGACCGCGTCCCCACCGAGGAGGCGCCCGGCGACGACCTGCCGCAACCGATCATCCACAACGACCGCGCCCGCGAGAAGCTGGGCTGGCGTCCACGGGCGGTCGAGACGACGCTCGTGGAGACGGCCGAGAGCCTGCGGGACCTTGGGATGCTGGAGGGGGCGGGCTGAGCGGAGCGCGGCGTCACCGACCGGCGACGAGCGTGACGACGCCACCGAACGGATGCGTCGCGCTCGCGCCGGGCGCCACCTGGCCCACACGGGGCCGCTGTCCCGTCACCTCGCCGTGACGACCGCCCGCGAGGGACTGCGGAGGATCGTGCACGAAGACGCCGCGATAGCTGAGCACGGCCAGCGAAAGGTGCGAGAGACGCGACGCGACGCGAGAACATGCATGCCCAACCCTCCCCCAGGGACGTGCGCAACGACGCGGCTCGATTCAGACCGAATCGTCAGCCGATCCGCTCCGCCAGCTCGACGATGATCCCGGCGGGGCCGCGGACGTAGCAGAGCCGATAGACGTCGCGGTAGCGCTCCAGCTCGCCGACCAGCTCGGCGCCGTGGGCCCGCAGACGGGCGAGGACGGCGTCGAGCTGGTCGACGGTGAAGGAGAGGTGGCGGATGCCGAGCGCGTTCGCCGGCGCGGCCGGGGCGCCGCCAGGGCTCGCCGGCGTGAGGAACCGCGACAGCTCGACCCGCGCGCGGCCGTCCGGGGTCCGCAGCATCGCGATCTTCGCCTGGACGCCGTCGAGCCCGATCACGCGGTCGACCCAGCGGCCCTCGACCGACGCCTCGCCCTCCAGCTCGAGTCCGAGCGCGAGGAAGAAGTCGATCGCGGCCGCGAGGTCGTCGACCACGACGCCGACGTGGTCCATCCGCTCGATCGTCACCGGCCTGATGCTAAGGAATCCAGCTCCAGGTCGGTGGGCATCCCCAGCAGCCGTGCGGTGTGGTCCCAGAGCCGGTCGCAGCGGCCGAGGTCGGTGGTGTGCTCGGCGGTCTCGACCACCTGACGGTCGACGAAGTAGCTGCCGGTGACGCCGTCGAGCCCGGGGTCGCTCGCCAGCCAGGCCGGGGTGTCGGCGCCGACGTCGGGAGCCGGCAGCGTCGCCTCCTCGATCGCGTAGCGGGCGTGGACGGCCCGTCTCAGCCCGGGGGTCTCGTCGGAGAGGCCGGTCTGGCCGATGATCCCGGGGTGGGCGCCGTTGACGGTGATCGCGGTCGCGCTCAGTCGTCGCGCGAGCGCGTAGACGAGCATCGCGTCCATGTTCTTGGTGTGCGCGTAGAGCGCGAAGGGGCGCAGCTCGGGATCGTCGCCAAGGCGCTCGGGGTCGGAGAAGGCGAGGTCGTCGGGGTCGATCGGGACCCGCGCGAGCGCGACCGGATCGGCACCGACGACCACGAAGCGGACGCGGCGATCCCGCAGCGCCTCCGCGAGGCCGCGCAGCAGCACGTACGGCGCGAGGTAGTTGACCGCGACGGTGCGCGGCACCCCGAGCGCCGTGCGCTCGTCGAGCGGCGCGATCAGAGCGGCGTTGCTGATCACGACGTCGGCCGGCGACCCGGCGGCGAGGCGTGCCGTGAGGTCGCGCACCTCGCCGAGGTCGGCCAGGTCGGCGCGCGCGGTGTCGATCGTCGCGCCCGGCGCCGAGGCGCGGATCTGCGCGGCGGTCTCGGCGAGGCGCGCGTCGCTGCGGCCGACGAGCGTGACGTCCATGCCCTCCCTCGCGAGACGGTCGGCGATGGCGGTGCCGATTCCATTCGTGGAACCGGTGATGATTGCTCGCATGCGATCTCTCCGTAGCAGCAGGTTGACAGTGTCAACCTTAGCAGAAAGGTTGACACTGTCAACCCAATCGAGGAACCCGCGCCGATGACGCCACGCCAGCCCCAGACACGCGACGCGCTGCTCGACGCGGCCCAGGAGCTGCTGGACCAGGGCGGACAGAGCGCCGTCACGCTGCGCGAGGTCGGCCGCCGCGCGGGCGTCTCCCACAACGCGCCCTACAAGCACTTCGCCGACAAGCAGGCGTTGCTGGCCGCGGTCGCCGCGCGCGAGCTGCGTCGCGACGGCGCGGCCCTGGCGGAGGCGCTGGAGCGCGAGCCGTCCCCCGAGCGCGCGCTCGCCGAGGCGCTGCGCGGCCAGGTCAGACAGGCGGTCGCCTTCCCGGAGCGCGCCCGCCTGATCTACGGCCGCTGGACGACCGCCAACGCGACCGAGGAGCTGATCGACGCGGCGCACGCGTCGTCGGAGCTGATGACCGAGACGGTCCGCACCGCACAGCAGCGCGGCACCCTGCCCGAGGGCGACCCCGAACGGCTTGCCGCGATGCTGCGCGCCGCCTCGCGGGGGGCGGCCGAGCTGGAGTCGGCCGGCCACCTTTCGCCCGAGGGCAAGGGCCGCTCCGACGCGGCCGGCCTGATCGACGACCTCCTCGGCTACCTCGACCCGCGGCCCCGGCCGGCCGGCGACTGAACCGCTCAGAAGCGCTCGGGCGCCGCGAAGCGGTGGAAGAGCAGGCCGTCGCCTGGGCCGCGCCCTAGCCCAGCTCCTCCTCCCGCGGCTGGCGCGGGAGCAGCAGGGCGAGCAGCATCGCGGCGACGCTCAGGCCGGCGGTCAGGAGCAGGACCCGTTCGAGCCCGTCGACGTACCCGGGCGACGGGAGGGCCGCGAAGAAGACGGTGCCGAGCACGGCGACGCCGATCGCCGAGGCGAGCTGCTGCAGCGCGTTGAGGACGCCGGAGGCGGAGCCGACCTCCTCGTCCGCGACGGCCGCGAGGATGAACCCGAACAGCGGCGCGACCGCGAGCCCGACGCCGAAGCCCGACAGCAGCAGCGGCCCGGCGAGCTGCCAGCTCGTCACCGCCATCCCCTGGGCGTCGATCACCGCGTACGTCGCCGCGACGCCGAGGATCAGGACCGCGAAGCCGGCGTGCAGCACGTGCCGGCCGAACCGCGGCGTCAGCAGCGCGCCGCTGAGTCCCGCGCCGATCGCCATCCCGAGGCAGATCGGACCGAGGCTGAGGCCCGCGTGGATCGCGCTGAACCCGAGCCCGAGTTGCATGAACAGCGTCGTCGCGAGCATCAGGCCGGTGAAGGCGCCGAAGAACAGCACGGTGACGCCGAGGCCGCTGGTGAACGCGCGCTTCGCGAACAGGCTCGTGGTGATCAGCGGATCGCGCCCGGTCTGCTCGCGTCGCCGCTGGTACCAGGCGAAGGTGCCCAGGACGACGAAGCTCGCCGCCATCATCGCGAACGTCCACGGCGCCCAGCCGGCCTCGCGTCCCTGGATCAGGGGGTAGACGAGCAGCCCCGCCGCGAGAGCGACGAGGACGGCGCCGCGCCAGTCGAGCCGGGTCGCGCCGATCCCCTTCGACTCGGGCAGGACGCGCACCGCACCGGCGACCGCGAGGATCCCCAGCGG
>JAATFK010000634.1 GCA_015655225.1 Solirubrobacterales bacterium
AGCGGCCCGCAGGCGGTGCAGCAGCGCGTCGACGTCCTCAACGGCGACGCCGCCGCCAGCTCCAGCACCGTCAGCGTGCCCGCGCACGGCTCGGCGCCGGTCGCGTTCCACGTCCCCGCCGGCGCGCGGATCGAGCTGCGCCTCTCCGGCGGCGACGACCTCGCGGCCGACGACGACGCGTGGGTCGTCGTCCCCGCCGCCGCGTCGCCCGTCAGAGCGACGCTCGTCGGCGACCCGTCGGCGGCGCTCGCGCTCGCGAGCGCGGTCGCGGCGGTCCCGGGCGCGCAGGTCCAGCTGCGCACGGGCGCGACCTACAGAGCGGCCGACGCGCGCAACAGCGACCTCGTCGTGCTCGACGGCGCGCTCCCGGGCGGGACGCTGCCGGCAAGCGCGGGCGTCCTCCTCGTCGCGCCGCCGAGACTGCCGGGCGGCGCCGTCCGCGGCGCGATGACCGACGCGCGCGTGAGCGACGAGGCGGGCGCCAGCCCGCTGCTCGCGGGCGTCGACCTGACCTCGCTGGCGGTCGACCCGAGCGTCGTCAACCGGCTCGTCCTGCCGCACTGGATGACGGCGGTCCTCTCCGCCCCGAGCGGCCCGCTGCTGGCGGCCGGGACGGTCGGCGGGCGCCGCGTCGTCGTGCTCGCGTTCGACCCCGGCAGCTCCTCGCTGCCGCAGCTCTCGACCTTCCCGGTGCTGGTCGCGAACCTGCTCGCGTGGACGCAGGAGTGGGTCCCCAGCAGCGCGGTCGCCGGCCAGCCGGTCGCGGTCGACCTGCCGCCCGGCTCGGGCGCCACGCGCGTGAGCAGCAACGGCCAGCTCGTCCGCACGCTGCCGAAGGGACGCGGGACGGTACCGCTGACGCTGACCCGTCCGGGCCTCTACGAGGTCGCGCAGACGCGGACCGCCGGCACCAGCACGACGGAGCTGGCGGTCAACGCGTCGCCGCCGCCCGCCGCCGGCGCCACGCCGCTCGACCTCTCCCACGTCGCGGCCGAGCCGGCCGGCGGCTCGCTGCGCTCCTCCTGGGCGCCGTGGCTGCTGGGCTTCGCGATGCTCGTGCTGATCGTCGAGGCGCTGCTCGCCGCCCGCGTGCGACGCCCAGTGAGAACGGTGGCGTAGCGGATGCGCTTCGAGTCTCCCTGGCTGCTGCTGACGGCGATCCCGGTCCTAGCTCTCATCCTCTGGTTGAGGGTGAGATATCCGCCCTCGGGCACGCGGCGGGGCCAGCTGGCGGGGGTCTTGCGGGTGCTGGCGCTGCTCGCGCTCGTGCTGGCGCTCGGGCAGCCGCAGATCGGCCACGGCTCGGGCCGTCCGACGGTCGTCGTGCTCGACCGCTCCGCCAGCGTCGGCGCCTCCGCCGCCGCGCCCGAGCGCAGATGGCTGAAGGCCGCCGACGACAGCGGGATCGCCCGCGCCTACGGCGTCGTCCAGTTCGGCGGCACGAGCGAGCTGACCCCCGCCGGCAGAGGACTGCTGCCGCTGACGAGCGCGAGCGGGCTCGACCAGGCCGCGACCGACCTCGACGGGGCGGTGCGCCTCGCGCTCGCCCGCGCCCCGCACGGCAGCCGTCTCGTGGTCGTCAGCGACGGGCTCGCGACAGGCTCAGGCTCCACCTCAAGCACAGACGCGAACGGCGGCGACACGAGCGCGGTCGGCGCGCTCGCCCGCACCCGCGACGTGACGATCGACGGCGTCCAGTTGCTCGACCACCGGCGCGACGCCGGCATCTCGCGGATCAACGCGCCCGCCACCGTGCACGCCGGCGACCCCGTCCCGCTCGCCCTCACGATCCGCAGCACGGTCGCCACGACCGTCGAGCTGACGCTCCTGCGCAACGGCGCGCAGGTCGGCCATCAGGCGCTCGCGGTGACGGCCGGCGCGAACCCGGTGCTGCTGTCGCTGACCGCGCCGAAGGCGACCGGCAGCTACGGCTACGAGGCGACCGTGACGCTGAGAGGCGACACCGTCCCGCAGGACGACACGCTCGGCGCCGCCGTCCGCGTGACGCGCGAGCCGAACGTGCTGGTCGTGCGCGGCGCGACCACGAGCGGGCTGCCCGCCCAACTGCAGGCGAACGGGATCGACGTGCGCGAGATCGACCCCGGGCTGCTGCCGACCGACCCGTCCGGCTACCTCGGCGAGGACGCGGTGATCCTCGACGACGTCGGCGCGACCGAGCTCGGCTCGGCGCGTGAGGCGGCGCTCGTGACGGCGGTGCGGACCGGCGGCCTCGGCCTGATCGGCGTCGGCGGCACGAACAGCTTCTCGCTCGGCAGATACGCCGGCGCGCCGATCGACGCGGCGCTGCCGGTCGCGAGCCTCAGACCGGGCAACCGCCAGCAGAGAGACCTCGCGCTCGAGGTCGTGCTCGACCGCTCCGGCTCGATGAGCGACATCGCCGGCGGCACCGTCCCGAAGATCCAGATGGCGCAGGCGGCCGCGCGCGTGGCGGCGGCGTTCGCGGCGAGACACAGAGACCAGTTCGGGATCGTCTCCTTCGACATCACGCCGCACACGCTCGTGCCGCTCGCCCCGCTCAGACCCGGCAGCGCGGTGACCGCGATCAACCGCAGAGTCGACGCGCTGCAGGCCGACGGCGGCACCGACATCTTCCTCGCGCTCCAGTCGGCGGCCGAGCAGATCGAGACCAGCAGAGAGCCGCAGCGCCACATCCTGCTGATGAGCGACGGCGTCAGCGAGGACCACAGCTACACCGCGCTGCTCGCGCAGCTGGCGAGAGACAGAATCACCGTCTCGACCGTCGCGCTCGGCGACCAGGCCGACACGCAGCTGCTGAGATCGATCGCGACGAGAACGAGAGGGTCGTTCTACAACGTCCTGAACGCCTCCAGACTGCCCGCGATCTTCGCCAGAGACGTGAGAAGAACCGCCCGCCCGACCCACCTCCACGGGACGATCTCGGTGCTGCCGGGCGCCGACAGCCCGGTCGTGCGGAGCCTCGCCGACCGCGTGCTGCCGCCGCTGCACGGCAACGTCGTGACGACGCTGCGGCCGGGTGCGCAGGCTGACCTGCTCGGCAGAGACCCCGGCCACCCGCCCGACCCGGTGCTGGCGGAGTGGCAGTACGGCGCCGGGCGCGCGATCGCCTGGACGCCGGGGCTCGACCCCGCCGTCGCGGGCAGCTGGGCCAGCGACGCGGCGCTCTGGCAGGACGCGACCCGCTGGGTCGAGCGGCCGGCCGCGACGCCGCTGCTGGCCCCGGCGCTGCCACCCGGCAGCGATCCCACGTCGGTCGTCGTCGACCCGGTCGCGAACGCCGGCGCGACGCTCGACCTCGCGACGCTGAGCGGCACGCTGACGGGGCCGAGCGGGCAGACGCTGCCGCTCGCCTTCGCGCAGACGGCGCCGAGCCACTACGCCGCCCCGCTGCCGGGGGGCACGCCGGCCGCCGGCATCTATCGTGCCGCGGTCACGTCGAGCGGCGGGATCGACGGGACGGGGGGGACCGCCGCGCCCGCGAGAGCGACCGGCGTGGTCGCGATCCCCTACCCGGCCGAGTACCAGCCGGCCGCGGCCGGCAGCTCGGAGCTGGGGCAGCTGACGTCGGCGAGCGGCGGCCACCTGCTGGGGCTCGGCGACGTGGCGACGATCACCAGCTCGTGGACGGCGATCTGGTGGTGGCTCGCGCTGTTCGCGCTGCTGGCGTTCCTGGTGGGCGTCGCCGCGCGGATGACCGAGGGGATCGGCCGGCGCCGGCCGCCGGGGCCGGGGTCGGCGGGTCCGACGGCGCCGGCGGGTCCCCGCGTGCCGGCCCCCCGGGAGCGCGCGCGTGTCGGCTGAGCCGGGCGACGCGGCGACCGGCGACTGGCCGCTGCCCGCGCGCGACCTCGCCGCGACGCGGGCGGGCGGCCCGCTCGCCGGGACCGAGGTGCGCTGGAGCGTGCGCTTCCCCGGCGGCGTGCCGGCGACCGCCGCGAGCGCGGGCGGGACCGTCTTCGCCGCTTCGGCGGCGGGCGCGGTCGCGGCCGTGACGCTCTCGGGCGGGGAGGAGCTGTGGCGCCGCGAGCTAGGGACCGCCCGCTACGGCAGCGGCGAGCGCGTCAGCGAGCTGGGCTTCTTCGGCGGCGTCGCGGTCGCTTCCGGCGTGGTGGTGGTGGCCGGCGACCGCGTCCACGCGCTCGACGCGGCGACCGGCGCGACGCGCTGGGAGAGCCCGCCGCTCCGCGGCCTCGACGGGGCGAGCGACGACTACTGCTGGGGGCTGCCGGTGATCGCCGGCGGGCTCGTGCTGGTCGGCTCCGGCTCGGGATCCCAGCAGCCGATCGCGCGGGGCCGGCTCAGCGCCTTTCGGCTGGCCGACGGGGCGCTCGCGTGGAGCACGCCGCTGGTGCCCCCGGGCGGGAACGGCGGCAGCGTCATCGGTCCCGTCAGCGTCGACCTCGCCACGAAGGAGGTCTTCGTCGCGACCGGCTCGCCGTACGCGGCGGTCGCGGGACCGAACCCCGGCACCTGCTCGCTGCTCGTGCTCGCGCTGGGGGACGGGACGATCATCTGGCAGGACCAGGTCCACGCTGGCGACACGCGCGGGCTCGACTTCAGCGGCGCGCCGGTGCTGGTGGGCGAGCGGCTCTTCGCGGTCAACAAGGACGGCGTCTACGCCTGGGATCGCTTGTCGCGGGCGCGGCTCTGGCAGCGGCAGGTGGCCGACCCGCTCGCCGGCGGGGCGGAGAGCGCCGCGCCGACCGGCGGGCCCGAGGGCGGACCGCTCGCGACCGACGGGACGCGGCTCTACACGCTCGCGAACGACGGCGTCGGCGGCAGCTGCGTGGCGGCCGCGCTCGCGCCCGCCGACGGCGAGCTGCTGTGGAGCACGACGCTGCCGGCGCCGTCGTTCGCGGCGCCCGCGCTCGCCGGCGACCGGCTCTGCGTGAGCGGCGCCGACGGGACCGTGCGCGTGCTCGACACCGCGAGCGGCGCGCTCGTCGCGAGCGCCGCGCTCGGCGCGCCGAGCGCCGCCGCCCCGCTCGTCGCGGGCGGCCGGCTCGTGGTGGGAACCGGCGCCGCGCCGTACCTCCCGGGCGACGCGCTCGTCTGC
>JAATFK010000551.1 GCA_015655225.1 Solirubrobacterales bacterium
GCCTCACCGGCAGCGCCGCGAGACCGATCGCCTTCGTGCGCGTGAAGGGCGACTGGAAGCTCGACGCCGCCTCGACCCGCTGAGCGCTCAGCGCCGCCGCGTGGGCGCCGGCACGCCGCTCCCCCGCTGCCGGTGCGACGGCGCCGCCGCCCGCCGTGGGGCGAAGCGCGTGAGCGGCAGGCCGTGCGGCGCGCCGACGCGGGTCGCGACCGTCTGGAAGACGCCCAGCTCGCCGCGCTCGAAGGCGAGCGTCGCGCCCGCGAGGTAGAGCCGCCAGACGCGCTCGCGCTCGCTCCCGGCGGCCGCGACCGCCGCCGCGCGATGGCGCGTGAGGTTGCGCTTCCAGGCCCGCAGCGTGAGCGACGCGTGCTCGCGCAGCGCCTCCACGTCGCGGATCTCCAGTCCCGCCTCCTCGAACGCCGCCAGCACGCTGGAGACCGGGTGCAGCTCGGCATCGGGGTAGACGTAGCGGTTGACGAACGAGCTGTCGCCGCGGCTCCCCGGCCGCAGCCGCGTGACGCCGTGGTTCAGGACGATCCCCCCCGGCAGCAGCAGCGACTGGAGCTTCGCGGCGTAGGTGGCGAGCTGGTCGGGGCCGACGTGCTCGTACATCCCGACGCTCGCGATCTTGTCGAACGGCCCGTCGTCGACCTCGCGGTAGTCGGCGACGCGCACCTCGACCTCGTACTCGAGCCCCGCGTCGCGCACGCGGCGGCGCACCTCGGCGGCCTGCGCCTCCGACAGCGTGATCCCGACCGCCTGCACGCCGAAGCGCCGCGCGGCGTGCAGCAGGAGCGTCCCCCAGCCACAGCCGACGTCGAGGAAGCGCTCGCCCGGCTGCAGCGCGAGCTTGCGGCAGACGAGGTCGAGCTTGCGCTCCTGCGCCTCCTCGATCGTGTCGCGGTCGCTCGCGTAGTAGCCGTAGGAGTCGACCATCGAGGCGCCGAGCAGGAGCCGGTAGAAGTCGATCGGCGGCTCATAGTGGTGGCCGATCGCGGCGCGGTCGCGGCGGGGCGAGTTGCGCGGCCCCTCCAGCCGCGCCTCGGCGGCGGGCGGCTCGGGGGCGTGGCGCGGGAAGACGCCGAGCGAGCGGGCGAGCAGCGCGACGCGGGCGCGGTCGGCGGCGCCGAGGCGGATCGAGGCGTAGCCGGCGCAGGCCCGCAGCAGCTGCTCCAGGTCGCCGTCCAGCTCGAGGTCGCCGGCGACCCAGGCGCGCGCCAATCCGAGCTGGTTGGGCGCGTGCAGCATGTAGGCGAGCGCGCGCGGGCCGCGCACGAACAGGTGGAGCGGCGGTCCGGTCGAGGCGGCGGTCGCGGGCAGCTCGCTGCCATCCCACAGGGTGCAGGTGAAGGGACGCAGTGCGAGCGCACCGTCTGCGATCTGCTCGAGTGCCGGCGCGATGCGGGTGGCGAGCGTTCCGTCGCTCGTTCGGGCGGTGGGATTCACGGGACCTCCAGGCGTCCTCGCTCCGGGTCCTCTCCCGTCAGCTGTGGGGCGAAACGTCCAGTCGACGAACGATGCGGGCGCGGCGCTCGGCGATCTCGCCGCGCAGCCGGTCCAGCTCGGTCGCGCGCCGCTGCACGAGCGCCAGCTGCCGGTCGGCGATCGCGAGCGCCTCGGTGAGGATCCGCTCCCGCTCCTCGGGCGAGTCGGTGCGCTCGAACTCGTCGCGCAGGAGCGCCCGCGCGTCCTCCGCCGCGACGATCTCCTTCAGCTCGTCGAGCGTCACGCCGAGCAGGTCGCGCAGCCGCAACACCTCGCGCAGCCGCTCGACGTCGGCCTCGGAGTAGAGCCGGTGCTGACCGGCGGGCCGGGCCTCCCCGGGGGCCAGCAGGCCCTTCTCCTCGTAGTAGCGGATCGTCCGCGGCGTCGTCCCGGCGAGGCGGGCGACGTCACCGATCCGCAGGGTCGGGGTGCTGGCGGGCACGGCGGGATCCTACGCGGCCGCCTCCCCCTCGCGGGCGCGTGTCAGGAACGGCAGCCGCCAGTCGTCGTGCGAGCCGCCGTTGATCGAGAGGCGCCACTCGTAGCTCATGCCGGGCTCCAGCGGGAGCGGTCCGCCGTTGAGCGCGAACGGGATCCGCTGCGAGCCGCCGGGCC
>JAATFK010000652.1 GCA_015655225.1 Solirubrobacterales bacterium
CGCGAGCAGCGGATCCTCGCCGGCGGCGCGGGCACGCGCGACCGCGGCGGCGGCGCGGTCGCCCTGCTCGACCAGGCCGTCGGAGATGATCGCGTTCTCGAGCGCGCGCTTGTCGGCGACGTGCTTGTAGAGCGACGGAGCGCGGATCCCCAGCTCCGCCGCAATCCGGCGCATCGACAGTCCGTCGGGGCCCTCCTCGTCGAGCAGTTGACGGGCGACGGTGACGATCTCGCGCACCCGCGGCGAAAGGTGGTCCGGGGGACGCGGCATCGCGGCGACCCTACCGTCGCGCTTCATCGAACGTGGCGCGCTGACACGGCGCTCTGGACGAACGATTGAGTGACAGGGCTCACGCTGTTCGCCTCATCTGTCGATAGGTCAGTTCACCGGTGCATCGCATCGGGCCCATCATCGAAAGGACCCTCGCCGTGCACACGTCGCGCATCGCAGTCGTCAGCCTGCTCGCCTTCCCTGCCCGTGCGCCCAGCGAGCGGGGGACCCGAACACGAAGATCGACAAGGTCACGGTGAACGGCGACGCCGGCTCGGTGAATCTGATGGACAGCGGTGGCAATCAGACGGTGAAGTTCGTCAAGGAAAGCGGCAAGTGTCGTCGTGAACGACTGAGTGATCAGCGCTGCTCGCCGAGCGCCTGCTCGAGGTAGGGGCCCAGCAGGGTGGTGACCGAGTGGGCCGTCATGTTCGCCGGCCCGGTCGGCAGCATCGCGTAGCTGATCGCCAATCGCACGAGGCACTCGGCCAGCAGCTCGACGTCGGCGAGCGCCGCCTGCGGCCAGCCGTCGTGCATCACGCTCGCCAGCCGTTGGGCCGCTCCGGCGACCAGCGGCTGGCTCTGCGTCGTGACGAGCGGGAGCATCCCCTCGGTGCCGTCGTCGCGCAGGACCATCCGCACGAGCGGGTCCTCGGCGGCGGCGGTCAGGAAGACGTCGAAGGCCGCTTCGAGGGCGGTGTGGGGGTCGTCGAGGTGGGCGCGCACGGCCTGCTCGACGGCGTCGAGGAAGCGCGCGCCCTCGCGCACGACGAACGCCTGGCCGAACGCGTCGCGCGTGCCGAACTCCTTGTAGAGCGTCTGACGGCTGACGCCGGCGGCGCGCGCCACGTCCGCCATCGTGACCTCGGCCCACGGCCGCTGCGCGAGCGCGTCGCGCATCGCGTCGAGCAGCGTGTCGCGCAGCAGCAGTCGCGCGGCGATCGGGTAGGGGGTGCGGTCAGGGGCGCTCGCCATCCCCCCAATCGTCGCAGCGACAGCGGTGGGCACGCTATCCCGCGTGCCGCGCGAGCACTCGCCGCCGCGCGCGCGGCGCGATGTTGACGCGGTCGAGGTCGCCGCCGTAGTGGGCCAGCAGCCGGTGGTCCATCACGCGTCGCCAGAGCGGCGGGAGGAGCGCGGTCACGATCATCCCGGCGTAGCCGGTCGGCAGCTGCGGGGCCTCGTCGAAGTGGCGCAGCGCCTGGTAGCGGCGCATCGGGTTGGCGTGGTGGTCGCTGTGGCGCTGGAGGTGGTAGAGCAGCACGTTGGAGGCGACGTTGTTGCTGTTCCAGCTGTGCTCCGGGCGGGTCCGCTCGTAGCGGCCGTCCTCACGCCGGGCGCGCAGCAGGCCGTAGTGCTCGAGGTAGTTGACGACCTCCAGCAGGGTGAAGCCGAGCACCGCCTGCAGCGCGAGGTAGGGGATGACGACGACGCCGAAGGCGGCGACGAGCGCGCCGAACAGCACGAGCGTCATCGCCCAGGCGTTGAGGATGTCGTTGCGGTAGCTGAGGCGGCGGTGCCCGTCGCGTGCGAGGCGCTCGCCCTCCAGCTCCCAGGCGGAGCGCAGGCTGCCGGCGACGGTGCGCGGGAGGAAGGCCCAGAAGCTCTCGCCGAGGCGGGAGCTGGCGGGATCCTCCGGGGTCGCGACGCGGACGTGGTGGCCGCGGTTGTGCTCGATGAAGAAGTGGCCGTAGCCGCTCTGGGCGAGGGCGATCTTCGAGAGCCAGCGCTCCATGCTCGCGCGCTTGTGGCCGAGCTCGTGGGCGGTGTTGATCGCGATCCCGCTGACCATCCCCATCGTCAGCGCGAGGCCGATCGAGTCGACGGTGGTCAGGTCCCCACCGCTCCAGAGGATGCAGGCGAAGACGAGGCCGGCGTACTGGATCGGGAGGTAGAGGTAGGTGCACCAGCGGTAGTAGCGGTCCTGTTCGAGCCACTTGATGACGCTGTCGGGCGGGTTCGTCGCGTCGAGGCCGACGACGAGGTCGAGCAGGGGGAAGAGCCCGAACACCATCAGCGGGCCGAAGAACCAGAAGACGCCGAGGCCGGTCGCGTGCACGAGGCCGAAGGCGAGGAACGGCAGCGTCGGGATCAGCAGGCCGAGGAGCCACGCGTAGCGCTTGGGGTCACGCCAGGTCGCGGGCGTCAACTCGTCCGCGTCGCTCGGGAGTGGGTGTCGGATGGTCTCCATATGTTGGCGAGCTTGACACGACTGCGTGGTCGTGTCAACTGAGAGGACGATCGTGCTCTGCGTGTCCCGTGGGCTGCGGGTTCCTACGGACGCGGCCTGTGGCGCGTCGCCGATGGCGCGGCGACGCGGCGCGCTCAGACTGGATTCCATGAACGAGCACCCCACGAAGGGAACCGCCATGAGCACCATCCTGATCGGCATCGACGGCTCCGAGCGAAGTGACGACGCCCGCGCACTCGGGCGCATCCTCGGCTCGGCGGACCACGCCGAGGCGCTCGACGTCCAGGTCACCGACGACCTGCCGTGGGAGAAGCTGCACCAGCTCGCGCAGGAGCGCGCGGCCGAGCTGATCGTCGTCGGCGCCAGCCATCGCAGCGTCGCCGGCCGCCTGATCCTCCACAGCACGACCGAGGCCGTCCTCCACGGCTCCCCGTGCGAGGTCGCGGTCGCTCCGCACGGCTACGCCGCCGAGGCGGCCCCGCCGAGACGGATCGGCGTCGGCTACGACGGCACCGTCTCCGCGCGCCACGCGCTCGCCCGCGCCGCCGAGCTCGCGCACTGGTTCGGGGCGACGCTCGAGGTGATCGTCGTGGTCGACCTGACGCACACGATGCCGGCGCGGGCCGGCTACCCCGGGATCATCTTCGACCTGCGGTCCGAGGCCGACCGGCTGCTGGCGGAGGCGCGCGCCGCGCTCGACCTGCTTCCGGCGGTCGCCGGCGTCGAGCTGCGCAGAGAGGAGGGCGACCCGGGCCGGCTGCTGTGCGACGCGAGCGACACGCTCGACCTGCTCGTCGTCGGCTCCCGCGACCACGGCCCCCTCAGACGCCTGCTGCTCGGCAGCGTCTCGACGCACGTCGTGCGCGAGGCCCGCAGCGCCGTGCTGGTGACCCCGCGACCGGCGGAGGTGGAAACGCCCGCCGCGACGGCGACCGACGCCGCGCCCGCTCCCGCGGTGGACGTCGATCCCGGCACGGCGGCGTTCCTCGCGGCCGGGGGTGCGCGGGCCTAGTCCCCCGCCGCCCCCACCAGCTCGGCCGTCAGTCTCGCCAGCGTCGCCTGCGGGTCGGTCGACAGGCCCGTGTGGACCGGGCCGGCCTGCACCAATCCGCTCGACGGCGCCACCAGCCAGCCGAAGCGTTCGGAGCGGTCGAGCGTCGCGAGCGCGCCGGCCGACGGGTCGCCGGCGGCGATCCGGGCGATCCCGTCGAGGTGCCGCGCGAGCGCGTCGACGTCCAGGCCGGGGTCGAGCGCCCGCAGCCGCTCGCGGTCGACGACCGCCTCGACCGCGAGGAAGCGCCGCCGGCGGCAGTGCATGACGACGCCCACGTTCAGCGCCTCCCCGCGTGGCAGCGACGGCACGACGCGCAGGATCGCGTACTGGAAGATCTCACGCTCGCCGGGCATCCTCGGCCTCCCGCACCCACGCCCGCGGCGCCGTCAGCCGCTCGCTCAGGTAGTCGACGTAGCGCTCCGCCGGGACGTCCCCCAACCACGCCTCCGGCACGAGCGCGAGCACGTAGCGCAGCAGCTCCGGGGTGACCAACGGCGCCAGCCGCGCGTCCGCCTCGTCGATCGATCCGGCCGCCGGAAGCAGGACGTGGTCGCGGATCACCGGGAAGCGCCCGCCCGCCGCGGCGGGGTCGAGGCCCGCGTGCTGGCGGTAGAGCGCGGCACCGTGGTCGATCAGCCAGATCCGGTCGTGCCACCACAGCAGGTTCGGGTTGCGCGGCGTGCGGTCGACGTTCTCGACGTACGCGTGGAGCCACACGAGGTCGGCCGCCAGCACCGGGTCGACCGGCAGCGGCTCGGCGCCGGCGACGAACGGCAGCGCCTGGGGCAGGAAGTCGAGCCCGACGTTGAGCCCGGCGCTCTTCGCCAGCAGCTCCTGGATCTCGGGGTCGGGCTCGGCGTCCGGCAGGTGCGGGTCGAGGTCGACCAGCACCAGCTCGGGCACCGGCAGCCCGAGCGCGCGCGCCAGCTCGCCGGCGACGATCTCCGCGACGAGCGCCTTCGGCCCCTGTCCGGCGCCGCGCAGCTTGACGACGTAGAGCCCGTCGTCGTCGGCCTCGACGAGCGCCGGCAGCGAGCCGCCCTCGCGCAGCGGCGTGACGTAGCGGATCGCGGTGACGGTGCGCAGCACGCGCCGCAGGCTACCGGCGACCGCGGGCGACCGCCCGGGGCGCCCCGGCCGCCCGGCGGCCCGCCCGCGTCCCGCTCAGCGCCGCAGCCGCGGCGTCGGCGCCGCCGGGTCCCGCGGCGCGATCCGGATGCGGGCGTCGACCACGACGGCGCCGCGCTCGTGGACGATCACCGGGTTGCAGTCCAGCTCGACGATCTCGGGGTGCGCGACGACGAGCGCGCCGATCCGCTGCAGCACCTGCTCCAGCGCGGCCACGTCGAGCGGCGCGGCGCCGCGGTAGCCGTCGAGCAGCGGGAAGGTCCCCAGCTGGCGGACCATCTCGTGCGCGTCGCGGTCGGTCACCGGCGTCAGCCGGACGGCGACGTCGCGCAGCAGCTCGACCGCCCGGCCGCCCGCCCCGACCGCCACGACCGGTCCGAACTGGGGATCGGCGGTCGCGCCGACGAGCATCTCGATCCCGGCCGGCGCCATCGCCTGCACGACGAACGCCTCGACCGCGTGGCCGCCGCGCCCGAGCCGCTCCCGCATCGCGAGCGCCGCGCGCCGGACCGCCGTCGGTCCGGGCAGGTCGAGCGCGACGCCGCCGTCGTCGCTGCGGTGGACGAGCCCGGAGGCGACCGCCTTGAGCGCGACCGGCCCGCCCAGCTCGGCCGCCGCGCGCGCCGCCGCCGTCGGGCTGCGGACGATCCGCTGCGGCGCCAGCGGGACGCCGTGGCAGGCGAGCAGGTCGTGCGCCTGCAGCGGGTCGAGCCAGGCGCCGCCGCCCGCGCCCTCCGCCGCGAGCGCCCGTGCCACGATCGCGGCCGCCTCGTCGCTGCGGGCGTCGTCGAAGGTCGGCGCGACGCCGCGCGGCGCGTCGCGCCAGCGGGCGTGCTCGACCGCGCGCGCGAGCGCCCGGGCCGCGTCCTCCGGGTAGCGGAAGACGGGCAGCGGGGCGCTCGGGTCGTCGAGCCCGGCGGGCGGGCCGTCGGCGGTCATGAAGACGGTCAGGAGCGGCAGGCGCCGGTCGAGCCGCGTGGCCGCCGCACGCAGCTCGGCCGCCACCTCGGCCGGCCGCGCGAACGGCCGCGGGACGTAGACGGCGATGATCGCGTCGACCGCGTCCGAGCGGCCCAGCAGCTCGACCGCGGCGGAGAAGTCGCCCGGCACCGCCTCGGCCAGCAGGTCGACCGGGTTGCCGCTCCCGCCGGTCCCGCCACTGCGGCCCGCGCCGCTCGTCGCCGCCGCCAGCTCGCGCGCGAGCGGGGCCGGGAGCGGGGGCAGCTCCAGCCCGACCGCGTCGCACGCGTCGGCCGCGAGCACCCCCGGGCCGCCCGCGTTCGTCACGATCGCGACGCGGTCGCCGGCCGGCAGCGGCTGGCGTTCGAGCAGGGCGGCGAGGTCGAACAGCTCCCCGAGCGAGTCGACGCGCAGCACGCCCGACTGGTGGAAGAGCGCCGCGACCGCGTCCTCCGAGCCGGCCAGCAGCGCGCCCGTGTGGGAGGAGGCGGCCCGCGCCCCGACCGCCGAGCGTCCCGCCTTGACCGCCACGATCGGCTTCGAGCGGCCGACCCGCTGGGCGATCCGCGCGAACTTGCGCGGGTTTCCGAACGATTCGAGGTAGAGCAGGATCGCTCTGGTGTGCTCGTCGCCCTCGCACCATTCGAGGAAGTCGTTGCCGGAGAGGTCGGCCTTGTTGCCGACCGAGGCGAACGCAGAGATCCCGACCCCGAGCCGCCGCGCGTGCTCCAGCACCGCGATCCCGACGCCGCCGCTCTGCGACATCAGCGCGACGCCGCCGGGCGGCGGGGCGGTCGGGGCGAAGGTCGCATCGAGCCGCACCGCCGGGTCGGTGTTGAGCACGCCCAGGCAGTTCGGGCCGACGAGCCGCATCCCGCCCGCGCGGCAGGTCGCGAGCAGCTCGCGCTGCCGGGCCGCGCCCGCGTCGCCGGACTCCGCGAAGCCGTTCGCGAGCACCACGAGCGCGCGCACGCCGCGCGCCGCGCAGGCGCGCGCGACCGTGAGCGCCTCCGCCGCCGGGATCGCGAGGACGACGAGGTCGACGTCTCCCGGGACCTCCTCGATCGAGGTGTGACAGGGGTGCGTGCCGATCGCGCGGCCACGGCGGTTGACGGCGTGCAGGGGGCCGCCGAAGCCGCCTCTGAGGAGGTTCGCGAAGACCGCGCCGCCGAGCGTCTCGGGGTCGGGGGAGGCACCGACGACGGCGACCGCGGCCGGTCGCAGCACCGCGTCCATCGCGGCGACGGCGGCGATCTGCTCGCGCTGCCAGAAGCGCGCACGGGCGCCGTCGGTGAAGGCGGTCGGCATCTCGACCGTCAGCAGCCCCGGTTCCGAGGCGACCTGGAGCGGGAGGCCACTCTCGCGGAAGACGCCGAGCATGCGGTGGTTCTCCGGCAGCACCTCGGCGACGAAGCTGGCGATCCCCTGCGCGCGAGCGCCGAAGGCGAGGTGGGCGAGGAGGATCGTGGCGAGGCCGCGACCGCGCATCTCCTCGCCGGTCTCGAACGCGACCTCCGCGCGCTCGCCGTCGATCCGCGCCCAGGCGGCGTGGCCGACGATCGTGCCGTCGCCGGCGACGGCGAGCAGGCCGTCGCGCTCGTGGCGGTTGACCTCGGCGGCCCAGCGGGCGGCGGCGCGCAGGTCGGGAGCGCCGGTGAAGAAGCGCAGTCGGCGGGCGTTGGGGGAGAGCGACTCCAGGAAGGCACGCAGCGCCGGCAGGTCGTCGGGGCGGACGGGACGGACGTGAACCGAGGAGCCGTCGCGCAGGGCGACGTCGACCTCCCGCGCGGCGAGCGCGGCGGGGCTCGGGACGCGCAGGCGCGGGGCGCCTGCGCCGGGAGGACGCGAGGCCATCAGAGCGGGTATGCCCGCTCGGGCCGCGCGCCGGACACGGGCGCCCGTCAGTCGTCGAGCGCGTCGTCGCTCGTGAGACGGCCGATCGCGCCGATCACGAAGCCGGTCATCAGGAGGATCGCGACGATCGTCGCGCCGACGATGAACCAGGTGGGGCCGGAGAAGAGCCACAGCACCATCGCGATGATCGCGAGCATCGGGATCAGGAAGACGAAGAGGAGGGGCGCGGAGGAGTGGTCGTTCTTCTCCGGGACGAGCAGGTGCTGAATCGTGGTGGCGGACATCGCGGTCTCCTTCGGCTTGCGGACGTGCGGGACGGTGCCTGCAAGGCTCCTCCGCGCGCGGCCGTGCGACAGCCGTGCGATCCCGTGGACCGGCAGCGGAAAAGTACGGAGACAGCGCCGCCGGATGCGTCCTCCGTGACGCATCCGGCGCACTGCTCTGTCGGCGGATCGGATCGCCGACGCGGGCGTGCGTCGAGACGCCGGCGACCGAGCACGCCGTCAGTCGCTCCGGCAGGCGCGAGGGCGTGCCGGAGGAAGCGGGTGCGCGTGTCGCCGGAGCTATCCGGGGCGCTCGGGCAGCAGCACGACGAGAGCGGGACGGTGCGCGCGCAGATGCGCGCGAAGCCGTCCGCCGGTCGTGGCATTGCCCGCGGCCGCGAAGGCGACCGTGAGGGTGAGAGCAAGCGCGAGGCCGTCGAGCAGCGACGAGCCAGGCGCGCCGCCGGAGGAGGCGGTCGGAACGAGGGGAAGGACCGGCGCCGGCGCGGGGGCCGGCGGGACCGGGGAGGGGGAGGAAACGGCCGGCGCGGGCCGGCTGCGGGCGGGGACCGGCGTCGTCCTCGTCGTCAGGGCCGCCGGGGCCGCGAGGAGGAGCTGTCCCGCTGCCGCAGGTGCCGCGAGCGCCGGGGCGGCGGGTTGCCACGCGAGCCGGGTCGCGGCCGTCGGCGCCGTCCCGGTCGCCTCTGCCGCGAGGGCGATCGCGCCGCTGGGCGTCTGGTTCGCGTCGCCGCCCGAGCGGGCCGGCGGAGGCGGTGAGCCGGCTGAGGCGACGCTCGCCGCAGACGTGTCGCCGGCGAGACCCGCGCCTGCCGTCGGCCCGGAGGACCCGACGCCCGCGCCGGACTGCTCAGCGGCGGTGACCGGGGCCGCCACGTCCCCGGCGGATTGCGTGACGGGCGCGGCGCCCTGTCCGACGACGTGGCTGACCGGCGCGAGCGCCTTCCCGACCGTGTGCGTGACCGGCGCGGCGGCCTTCCCGACGGCGCCCGTCACCGGCGCGGCGGCCTTCCCGACCGCGTGTGTGATCGGGGCGGCGACCTTTCCGACGGCGCCCGTCACGGGCGCGGCGGCGTTCCCGACGGCGCCCGTCACGGGCGCGGCGGCTCTCCCGACGGTCTGCGTGACCGGCGCGGCGATCTTGCCGACGGCGCCCGTCACGGGCGCGGCAGCCTTCCCGACCGTGTGCGTGATCGGCGCGGCGGCCTTCCCGACCGCGCCCGTCACCGGCGCGGCAGCCTTTCCGACCGCGCCCACCACCGGCGCGGCAGCCTTCCCGACCGCGCCCGCCACCGGCGCGGCAGCCTTCCCGACGGCGCCCGTCACCGGCGCGGCGACCTTCCCGACGGCGCCCGTCACGGGCGCGGCGGCCTGCGCGACCGTGCCGGTGGCCGGCGCGGCGGCGTGCGTGATCGGTGCGGCGGCCGCCCGTACGGCCTGCGTCACCGGCGCGGCGACCGGCGCCGCCGCCTCCCGGACGGGCTGGACGACGGGCGTGGCGGCCTGCTCGACCGCGTGCGTGACCGGCGCCGCCGCCTGGGCGACGGGCGCCGCGACCTCCGCGACGGCCCCCACGCCGGACGTTCCAGCCCCGGTGCCCGAACCGCCACCCGGCGCCGCCGCCGCGCTCGCCGAACCGACGCCGGCGACGGCGAGCGTGAGCGCGAGCAGCACGACCACCGCCAGCAGCAGCGCCGAGAACGAGGGAGATCGCCGGTACCCGAGGGACATCGTCGCCGCCACATCTACCCCCGTGGCCGCCGCGGAATGCGCTGCCCGTCGATCGTCGGACACCGATGCACAGACAAACGGACGGACGTCCGACAAAGGTGCGGATCGGCACATTCCCTTGCGCACCCGGGTACGGTCTGTTGGGACGATGCCCTTCCGAGCAGACGACTTCGACCTCAAGGAGCTGACGCTCCACGGTCACCGCATCGCCTACCGCGCGGCCGGCGAGGGGCCGGTCCTCGTCCTCGTCCACGGCATCACCTCCACCTCCGCCACGTGGGAGGCGGTGATGCCGACGCTCGCCAAGCGCTTCACCGTGATCGCCCCCGACCTCCTCGGCCACGGCCACTCCGCCAAGCCGCGCGGCGACTACTCGCTCGGCGCCTTCGCCAGCGGCGTCCGCGATCTGATGGTCGCTCTCGGCCACGAGCGCGCGACCTTCGTCGGCCACTCGCTCGGCGGCGGCGTCGCGATGCAGCTCGCCTACCAGTTCCCCGAGCGCTGCGAGCGGCTCGTCCTCGTCTCCAGCGGCGGCCTCGGCCGCGAGGTCAGCATCCTCCTGCGCGCCGCGACGCTGCCCGGCGCCGACGTCGTCCTGCCGCTCCTCACGAACCACTACCTGCTCGACGCCGGCCGCGCCGTCGGCAACCTGCTCGACCGCGTCGGGCTGCGGACCGGCACCGACATAGCCGAGATGGCCCACGGCCACGCCTCGCTCGCGGACCGCGACACGCGCGCCGCCTTCGTCCACACGCTGCGCACGATCGTCGACGCCGGTGGTCAGCGCGTGGACGCCAGCGACCGCCTCTACCTCGCCGAGCACGTCCCGTTCCTGATCGTCTGGGGCGAGCGCGACTCGGTCATCCCGGTCGCCCACGGCCGCGCGACGCACGAGCTGGTCCCGGGCAGCCGGTTGGAGGTCTTTCCCCGTGCTGGCCACTTCCCGCAGCTCGACGAGCCGGTCCGCTTCCTGCGCGTCCTCGAGGACTTCATCGACACCACCGAGCCCGCTGTCATCGCACCGGATGCCTGGCAAGCGCTCCTCCGCACCGGACGGGCCGCCTGAGCGCGTCCGCGCCCAGCTGGACGAAACCGCCCGACCCTCAACAATCTCGCGTTTCTGCCGAGGATCTGACCATGGGGACTTCCTGGATCCGTGCGCCGTTCGGCGAGCGCCGCCGTCAGCGTCGTGACGACCAGCGGCTGGTCGGCGCCGTGATCGCCCAATCGTCCCCGCAGAACAGAGAGAGACAGGAGCTGCGTGCCTCCGAGCGCCTCAGCCGGGCCGTCGTCGACGGTC